>CAJOGH010000045.1 GCA_905233865.1 uncultured Atopobiaceae bacterium | reverse complement strand
AATGGCGCGAATCGTTGGAATGCGGGGACTGGAGTTGGAGAAAAGGGCAAAACGGGTGCACCTGCCATCGCTGGCAATGTGATCGTGGACGGAGGAGCCACCCTCCAGTGCACGGGCGGAACTGGCGGCACGGGCGGTGCCAGTGAAGAAGATGACACTCTGGGCAGCGGCGGCGACGGCGGGGCTGGCCTTTATGGCGACCTGACCATCAAGGACGGTAAGGCAAAGTTGGTCGGCGGCAGTGGTGGCGAAGTTGGCCCTGTGGCTAGCGCTGACACTCCCGGCCCAACCCCCGGCAAGCAGGGCGTAGCCGTGACGGGCAAGATCACCGCCAAGACTATCAAGGTCAGCGATGACGGTGAGAACTACGAGGCCCTCGAGGGCACATCCACCGATGCCCCCTATGTCATGGTCACCTCCGAGGTCGAGCCCGAGCCCGAGCCGACTCCTGCCACCAACCAGGAGATGTACCGCCTGTACAACCCCAACAGCGGCGAGCACTTCTACACCGCCAATAAGGCAGAGCGCGACAACGTGATTGCCGCGGGCTGGAACGACGAGGGCGTGGGCTGGGTCGCGCCCGCCGAGGGCGAGCCGGTCTACCGCCTGTACAACGAGAACGGCGGCGAGCACCACTTCACGACGTCCAAGAACGAGCACGACGTCCTCGTCGGGCTCGGCTGGAAGGACGAGGGCATCGGCTGGAAGACCGCCGGCACCGACGGCGTGCCTCTGTACCGCCAGTACAACCCCAACGCCTTCGCGTGCAACCACAACTACACCACCGACAAGAACGAGCGCGACACGCTGCTCGGCCTTGGTTGGAAGGACGAGGGCATCGCCTGGTACGGCGTGAAGCCCTCCAAGTAGTACGCGCCACACAGGCACGACCCGGGCGCCCCTGGCATTGCTGGGGGCGCCCTGCTGTTGGTTCTTCTGTGCCTGAGCGGCGTGTATGATAGGCAATGTGGAACAGAGGAGGGCACATGTACAGGCTCATCGCGAGTGACATGGACGACACGTTCCTGGGCACGGGCGGCGTGCTGCCCCAGGCCAACATCGACGCCCTGCGTGCCCTGCGCGAGATGGGCATCCTGTTCGTGCCGTCGAGCGGGCGCCCCTATCCCTCGCTCGTGTCCTCCCTCTCCAAGATCGCCGACCTGCTGGAGGGCTCCTACGTCATCAGCTACAACGGTGGTTGCATCAATCGCTTTGGTGATGCCACACCGCTCGTGAGCACCACCATGGACTTCCAGCGCGTGAGCGACCTCTTTTGCTGGGCCAAGGAGCGCGGCATTGGCACGCACGTCTACCAGTTGGACGGGCGCGTGTGGGTGAGCGACATGGATGACGACGACCGCGCCTACGTGGGCGGGAGGATGGACGTCACCGAGTTCGACGACCCTGACATCGACTTCCTCGCAGACGCGCCCATGGCCAAGATCCTCTTTGTCAACTCGGACTTCGCCCGGCTCCATGCCCTCGCGCGCGAGGTTCCCGCCGAGCTCACCGACGGCCTTGCGGTCACCTTCTCCAGCGGTCGCTACCTGGAGTTCAACCCCGCGGGCGTCAACAAGGGCGCCGGGCTCACGCGCCTCTGTGAGTACCTGGGCATCCCCCTGGCGGACACGATAGCCTGCGGTGACGCGGCAAACGACCGCGAGATGCTTGCCGCCGCGGGCGTCGGCGTGACCGTGGCCAACGCGACGAGCGAGGTCGCCGACGTCGCGGACTACCGCGCGAGCGCTACCTGCGACGACGGCGTTCTGGCCGAGGTCCTGGAAAACCTCGTGCGCGCGCAGCCTTAAGGCCGATAAGAGCGCAAATGAGAGCCTGAAACCACCCGTAACGTTGCAGGGGCGTGTCGTGTACCGAAAACGCGCTCGCGACGGTTGCCAATCGTACTAGACTTGCACCTACGTCACACACTACTGGGGGTAACGACGTTGCCCGATGCGTGGGAGAGGGGTGCTGCTCATGGAGCTGACAGGTGCTCAGATTGTGCTTGAATGCCTCCGCGAACAACAGGTCGACACGATCTTTGGCTATCCGGGTGGCACGATCCTAGATGTATATGACGCCCTGGTAGACTACCCGGACCTGCATCACTACCTGACGGCGCACGAGCAGGGCGCCAGCCACGCCGCCGACGGCTACGCGCGCTCGACCGGCAAGGTGGGCGTCTGCTTTGCCACCTCGGGCCCTGGCTCGACCAACCTGACGACCGGCATCGCGACCGCCTACCTGGACTCGTCGCCTGTGGTCTTTGTGACCTGCAACGTGGGCGAGCACCTGATGGGCAAGGACGCCTTCCAGGAGGTCGACATCACGGGTATCACGATGCCCATCACCAAGTGGAACTACCTCGTGACCGACGTCACGCAGCTGGCCTCGGTCATGCGCGAGGCCTTTGCGGTCGCGCGCACCGGCCGCCCCGGCCCCGTGCTGGTGGACATTGCCAAGAACGTCACGGGTGCCACCTGCGACTATGAGCCGCTGCCCGTGAGCGAGCACTTTAGCCAGGGCCGCCTGGCCAAGGTCATGGCCCGCGCCAGCCACAACTTTGCCGAGCCCGAGGTCGACAACGACGACGTCGACTGCCTGGTGGAGATGATCAAGGGCGCGAACAAGCCCATGCTCGTCTGCGGCGGCGGCGTGGTTCGCTCCCGCGCGCAGGAGGAGTTCGAGCGCTTTGCCACGCTTGTAGACGCGCCCGTGGCCATCACCCTCATGGGAGCCGGCGGCTTCCGCGGCCGCAACCCGCTGACCACCGGCATGATTGGCATGCACGGCAGCCAGGCCTCCAACATGGGCGTGGACAACTGCGACCTGCTCATTGTGGTGGGCTGCCGCTTCTCCGACCGCATCGCGCTCAACCCGGAGACCTTTGCCAGTCAGGCCTCGATCGTCCAGATCGACATCGACCGCTCCGAGATAAACAAGAACGTCATCGTCGACCACCACATCATCGGTGACGCCAAGGACGTGCTCGCCAAGCTCAACGACCGCCTGGAGCCCCAGTCCCACGAGGAGTGGAAGGAGTTCGTCTTCTCCTACCCCGTGGAGACGGAGTACGAGAAGAGCTCGGAGACGCTCACGCCCAAGCAGATCAGCGACACCATCGCGCGCATCTGCCCGCAGGACACCATCGTCTCCACGGACGTGGGCCAGCACCAGATTTGGGTCGCCCAGCATTTCCACTACGACTATCCCGGCCAGCTGATCACCTCCGGCGGCTTTGGCACCATGGGCTTTGGCCTGGGCGCCGCCATTGGCTCCAAGGTGGGCAATCCCGACAAGTGCGTGGTGCACATCACCGGCGACGGCTCGTTCCGCATGAACTGCAACGAGCTCGCCACCGAGTCCTACTACGAACTGCCCATCATCACGGTCGTGTACAACAACTCCGTGCTGGGCATGGTGCGCCAGTGGCAGAACCTCATCTACAAGAAGCGCTTCTCGCAGACCACGCTCGACCGCGCGCCTGACTTCGTCAAGCTCGCCGACGCCTACGGCCTCTCCGGCCGCCGCGTCACCACGGTCGCCGAGCTCGAGCAGGCGCTCAAGGAGGCGCTGGAGTGTGGCCACGGCTACGTGATCGACTGCGCCATCCAGGAGGACGAGATGGTCCGCCCGATGGTGCCCAACGGCCAAGACATCACCAACTTCCTGGCAGTGTAGGGAGGGAGACAGATGAACGACACCAACATCAAGCGCAGGTCCCTCTCCGTCCTCGTGGACAACGAGGCGGGCGTCCTCAGCCAGGTCTCGCGCCTGTTCTCGCGCAAGGGCTACAACATCGAGTCGCTCGCGGTGGGCACTACCGACGACGCGGAGGTCTCGCGCATTACCATCGAGGTCGTTGCCACCGACCAGCGCATCGAGCTCGTGTGCAACCAGCTTCGCAAGCTGCTTCCCGTCCACTCGGTCAAGCTGCTGGACGAGGACGAGTCCATCCGTCGCGAGCTCGTGCTCATCAAGGTGAGCACGCCCACGACCGAGATCTGCAACCGCGTCATCCAGGTGGCCAACATCTTCCGTGCCGCCACGATCGACGTGTCCGCAACGACCATCACCCTCGCGCTCATCGGCGAGGAAAGCAAGACCAACGCCATCGTTGACCTTGTTAGCGAATTTGGGATTCTCGAGCTCGTACGCACCGGCATGGTTGCCATCGAGCGCGGAACCAAGACCATCTACGATCAGACCAAGGAAAGAGGAGAGTTCGACTATGGCAAAAATGTTCTATGAGGCTGACTGCGACCTGTCCAAGCTCGACGGCAAGAAGATCGCCGTCATCGGCTACGGCAGCCAGGGTCACGCCCACGCTATGAACCTCAAGGACTCCGGTTGTGACGTGTGCGTCGGTCTGCGCGAGGGCTCTAAGTCCCGTGCCGCCGCCGCCGAGGCCGGCCTGGAGGTCAAGACGGTCGAGGAGGCCGCCAAGTGGGCCGACATCGTCATGATGCTCATCAACGACGAGGCCGCCGCCGCCGTCTACAACGCGAGCATCGCTCCCAACCTTGAGGCGGGCAACTACGTCGCCTTTGCCCACGGCTTCAACATCCGCTACAAGCAGATCGTGGTGCCCGACGACATCAACGTCTTCATGGCTGCCCCCAAGGGCCCCGGCCACACCGTGCGCTCCACCTACGTGAACGGCAAGGGCGTGCCCTGCCTGGTCGCCGTCGAGCAGGACGCCACGGGCGACTGCCTGGACGTCGCGCTGGCCTACATCGCTGGCATCGGTGGTGCTCGCGCCGGCATCATGCAGACCACGATGCACGACGAGACCGAGACCGACCTCTTTGGCGAGCAGACCGTCCTGTGCGGCGGCGTCGTCGACCTCATGCAGTGCGGCTTTGAGGTCCTCGTCGAGGCCGGCTACGAGCCCGAGAACGCCTACTTCGAGTGCATCCACGAGATGAAGCTCATCGTCGACCTGATCAACAAGGGTGGCATCGCCGCCATGAACTACTCCATCTCCGACACCGCGGAGTTTGGCGAGTACGTCAGCGGCCCCCGCGTGCTTCCCCACGACCAGGTCAAGGCCAACATGCGCGCCGTGCTCTCCGACATCCAGGACGGCACCTTTGCCGGCCGCTGGATCGCCGAGAACAAGAACGGCCGCACGTTCTTTAACTCCAAGCGCGACCTGCTGGCCGAGCACCAGATGGAGAAGGTCGGCCGCGAGCTCCGCGAGTCCATGCTCTGGAAGAACGACACCGACCTGGACACCGCCTCCAACTAAGGCAGCGTCCGCGACATAGCATCGCCGAGGGGCGGGAAGTGCTTGGCTCTTCTCGCCCCTTTGCTATGTGCGGTAGCGCTGACCATACACTTTGGCATAAATCTTCGTAGTATCTCGACCCTCAACTGGGCTTTTGCCAAAGAGAGCCGGCAAAGTGTATGGTCGCCGTTCGGCCCAGCCACGTTAGCGGCGCATCAGGTGGCGAAGAAGCGCGCGTCGCTTGGCTTGGGCCACCCTGCCCCCGACAACCTCGGTCTTGGTGGGCTCCGTCGCACTCGTCTCAAGAGCCACCAGCCGCTGGAGCTGCCAGACAAGCTCGTCAAGGGTCGGCTGATTGTGCAGGTCCTCCTTCGTGACCGTCACGACCCGGTAGCCTGCTAGGAGCAACTCGCGATCGCGCCGCTTGTCACGCACGATGCTAGCGCGCATGCTCTGACCTGCCATCTCTATCTGCGCGAGCGACTCGGACGATACGCACGCCGCGGCCTGGATCGCGGCATCGGTGAGCGCGACGGTCTCAAAGTGCCCCTCGCCCTCGTAGTTGATGCCAACTTTGGTGGAGCCGAGCAGGATGTCGGGTATGCGCGCGCAGTCTTGCCCGTCGGGAGCCCTGCGATTGAGTGTGAGCTGCCGGACTCCGTACCCGCCCTTGCTCAGCGGCAGGCTCAGGACGAGGGCCAGGATCGACTCCATGGGCGACCAGGAGTTTTCGCGCACGTACGCAAGGGCTTGCGTGAGCTTGCTCCTGCCGCGGATCTTGCCAGGCGTGTCCTGGATGAAGCGCCGGATGCTCGCGCGGTCACATACGGGATCAAGTCCATAGCGTATGGTCTTGGCCAGCGGGTCGTGAGCGTAGGTGCCGCAGAGCTCGTATGCCAGCAGGGCAGTGCTGGTGAGGGAGCCGCGCGCGGCCTCTTGCGCCAGCAGCAGTTCCGGCCCCGCGAACGAGAGGCTGTTGTTCACGTGCATGAAGGGGCTCTTGAACCAGGAGGGCGCGCAGACGATGTTCCTGACTGAGGTAGACTGCACGCGGTTCTTCCGATGGGGGACGCAGACGTCAATGCGCGCTGGGCCCATCGCGTCCGCCAGCCCCTCTATGGGGGAGAGCGCCTCACGCAGGTGCGCCGCAGACCACCGAGAGTAGGGGGCCGGGCTCGGCGGTTTGACAATGGTGAGATAGTGAGGCATGGCGTGGCGCACGCGGCAAATGCGCAGCGCACACAGGGCGGTTGGTCCCCCGAGGCACAGGTTCATGGTCTTTCTTCCCCCTTGGCTCTTATCGCCAGAAACGCGCCGTCCTACGACGCGAATATACACTTTGGCATAAGAGATTGTAGCATCTCGACCCTCAACTGGGCTTTTGCCGACAAGAGCCGGCAAAGTGTATGGTCGTCGGCTGTCATGGCGGCACATGTCAAAGGCGTTACCACCACCAAGCCCAAGCTGGGCTAAGGCGTATCCTTGTGGGACACACCGCGCATGCGGTAGGAGAGAGGAGCGCCTATGCCATCGAGCCAGATCACGCAGGGGGTCGGACGTGCCCCCAACCGCAGTCTCCTGTACGCCCTCGGTCTCACCCGTGAGGAGTTCGAGCGCCCGCTCATTGGCGTCGTGTGCTCGTACAACGAGATCGTCCCCGGCCACATGAACCTGGACAAGGTCGCCGAGGCGGTCAAGGCGGGTATCCGCATGGCCGGCGGCACGCCTATCGAGTTCCCTGCCATCGCCGTGTGCGACGGCATTGCCATGGGCCACGTTGGCATGAAGTACTCCCTGGTCACCCGTGACCTCATTGCCGACTCCACCGAGTGCATGGCCGTCGCCCACCAGTTTGACGGCCTGGTCATGATTCCCAACTGCGACAAGAACGTGCCGGGCCTGCTCATGGCCGCCGCGCGCATCGACGTGCCCACGATCTTCGTCTCCGGCGGCCCCATGCTCGCCGGTCACCTGGACGACGGGCGCCGCACCTGCCTGTCGCACATGTTCGAGGCCGTGGGCGCCTACGCCGCGGGCACGCTGGACGAGGAGGGCGTGGCTGACTACGAGCGCAACGCCTGTCCCAGCTGTGGTAGCTGCTCGGGCATGTACACCGCCAACTCCATGAACTGCCTGACCGAGGCCATCGGTATGGCGCTTCCCGGCAACGGTACCGTGCCC
>CAJOGH010000044.1 GCA_905233865.1 uncultured Atopobiaceae bacterium | reverse complement strand
GCCTCATGGCGCTACGCGGCTCGCTCGTCGTCCGAGGTCTGGGCGGACAGCGAGGGGTCTGGCGGTGCCTACCCGCTTGGAACCGTTCTTTCGCGCGAGGCGCTCGCGTCTCAGTGGGACGGCACGTCTATGGGGGGAACCTGGTCTCTCTATACGGACGCACCTTCTGCCATCACAATCAACTACCACGTGTACGACGGAACCGAGCAGAGGCTTGTCCTGACGCAGAGCGCGAGTGCAGCGGGGACGAGCGTGGCGCTGAGCGGCGACGTGTCCTTCAGCTATCCCGCCGGCGTGCACCTCACGGGCTGGACGATCGACGACTCGCTTCCCGACATTGGGCCCAGCATGACCCCTGTCGCCCCGACCTATGAGCTCGGCCAGACCGTGCAGGCGCAGACCAGCATGGACCTCTATGGCACGTTTGGGATCAGCCAGTATACGGTGGAGGACCCGACAACGGTCACCTATGACGGCACCGACAAGCGCCCGTGGCTTGAGATTCTTGGGCCGAACGACCAGGAGCTCAACCCCAACGTGGACGTCGCGGTCACGTGGACCGACGAGTCTGGCGAGCCCGTGTCCGAGATTGTCCACAGCGGCACCTATGCGGCCGATGTGACACCGCGCGAGGATGGCGCCTACCGCTACGCCACTCCACAGCGCGTCTACTTTGAGGTCGAGCCCGTGGCCAACGCTTGGGAGGAAGGCCCGAGCATCAACGGGTGGACCGAGGGGGAGACGCCCTCGACGCCTGTGGCCCGTGCTCTCTACGGCGAGGTGGGGATTGCCTATCGCAAGGCCGGCTCAACAGGTTCGTGGTCTGCTGACCAGCCGCGCACCCGGGGCTCCTACGTCATGCGCGCAAGCGTGAAGGCCGGCCAGGACTACGCAGGCCTTGAGGCTGAGGTGCCCTTTACGGTCGCGGCGCCCGCGCCCAAGCCCACACCCACGGAGAGCCAGCAGATGTTCCGTCTGTACAACGCCAACTCGGGCGAGCACTTCTATACCTCAAACGCCCACGAGCGCGACGTGCTCAAGGCTGCCGGCTGGACGTACGAGGGCGTTGCCTGGACGGCGCCCGTCAAGGGAGCCCCGGTGTATCGTCTGTACAACGAGCGTGGGGGCGAGCACCACTTTACCGTGTCGGCCTACGAGCGCAGCGTTCTTCTCGGCCTTGGCTGGAAGGACGAGGGCGTGGGCTGGCGATCGGCAGAGCGCACGGGGCGTCCCCTCTATCGTCAGTACAACCCCAACCAGTTTGCCAACAACCACAACTACACGGCGAGCACGCACGAGCGCGACACGCTGCTGAGCCTGGGCTGGCGCGACGAGGGCATTGCTTGGTACGGGGTCTAGTGGGGCGAGGCGTGCACTGAGGCGGAAATCGTACAGTTCTGTACAAAACCGGCCTGAGTGCACGCCTGCCGCGCTCTTGTCGATAAGAGCCTAGAGGAGGGCAGTCCGTTTACCTGCGGGTATGTGGCTGCCCGCCCTCCTTGCTAGGGGCTGTTTGTCCGGCCACCAAGACGTGCACTGAGGCGGAAATCATGCAGTTTTGTACAAAACAGGCCTGAGTGCACGCCTGCCGCATCGACGTATAGCTGCATTGTTGTCTTTTAAGAAGACTGTTAAATACAGCACCTAAAAAGTATCTGATGGCAAGTTATAATTTTACTACTAGGCTTTCAGATTGAGTAGATCGCGTTAGGGAGGAAGTCACATGAGGGGACGTATGAGGTTGTTCGGGGAGATCGTTCTTGCAACGTTTGTGACTTTAATGGCAATGGCGGTTTTTGCGCCAGCGGATGCATGGGCGAGAGATTACAAAACCGCAGGATACTATGTATGGGATGGAAGTTGGCAGTGGAGAACTGCGTATGCGGAAGTCCTAGATGACATAGATTCAGACCACTATACCCTTAACAGTAGTTGGTACGTTATGACAGATGACTGGGGTGATAAGGATAGGCCGACTATTAGCGGTACGGTCAACATCATCCTCGAAGATGGCTGCGATGTACACCTCAAAAACGGCATCCATGTTCCCCCCGGATCTACGCTCAACATATATGGTCAGAGGAGCAACACGGGTAAGTTTAAAGTAGCAAAATCAGAAGCCGACACTGCGGCTATTGGTGGTAACAGAGAGCAGGACAGCGGCACCATTAACATATATGGTGGCGACATAAACGTCCATGGCGGTTCATATAGCAACCACGGCGGCGCTGGTATCGGTGGCGGCTACAAGGGTGCTGGTGTCGTAAGGATTTACGGCGGCTACATCCTTGCCGAAGGTGGCAATGAGGGTGCCGGCATCGGCGGCGGTAGTAATAAAGATGGTGCAAACGGCTACGGTGGCGACTACAACGACATTGAGATATGGGGCGGCAGCATCAATGCGATAGGCTATTGGGGCGCTGGCATTGGCGGCGGTATGTATGCGCGCGGCGGCAATATCAAAATAGTCGGTGGCAACATTACGGCAACCGGTGGCAAGAACGCCGCCGGCATCGGCGGCGGATTTCAAAAAGACGGCGGTAACATCACTATCCATAACGGCGCGGTTACCGCGAAGGGTGGCTCGGTGACGAGCAACGGCGGCGCCGGCATCGGTGGCGGCGGCAAGGGCGCAAGCGGCACGATTAACATACTAGGCGGCACCGTTAACGCCAGTGGCGGCGTCTTTGCTGCCGGCATTGGCGGTGGTGACGAAGGCGAAGGCAACGGCATCACCATCTCCGGCGGCAACGTAACTGCCACGGGACATACCCAAGACTCTAACGGTGGCGGCGGCGCGGCTGGCATCGGCGGCGGTGATAAGGCCGCGGGCAAGAACATCACCATTTCGAGCGGTATTATCAATGCCACCGGCGGCACGAAGCTCTCGGTTAAAGGTGGCGCCGGCATCGGCGGCGGCAGCAATGCCAATGGCGAGAATATTATCATCCGCGGCAGCACAATCATTCAAAAGGCTCAAGGTGGTACCGATGCGGCTGGCATTGGTGGTGGTGACCTTGGTGAAGGTAAGAACATCAGAATAGAAGGCGGCATCATAACCGCCAATGGTGGCTCGGTAAAAGACGGCGGTGGCGCTGGTATTGGTGGCGGACAAAAGAAGTCTGGCGAAGTTACGATTACTGGCGCTCAAGTGAACGCTACAGGTGGTGGCGACGGAGCTGGCATCGGTGGCGGAGAGGACGGTTCTGCTAACGTACGAATCTCTGGCGGTGATGTGAGAGCCAACGGAGGCGCAAACGCTGCTGGTATTGGCGGTGGTCAGGATGCTTCCGGTGGAAACATAACGATTGACGGAGGCGCAGTCAGGGCTATTGGCGGTAAATTCGGCGCTGGTATTGGTAGCGGCGAAGACGGAGCAGATGCTGGCACAATCAACATCAGTGGCGGGAACGTCACTGCGCAGGGAGGCGAATATGGAGCCGGCATCGGTGGTGGCGACCATGGTGGCCGAAGCGGTAGCGTTAACATAAATGGCGGCCTGGTAAATGCGACGGGTGGACTCAGAGGGGCTGGCATAGGCTCGGGAAGATGGTCCCACTTGCACGGCAACCAGTATTATGCCAACCCGGTGAGCGTCACGATAAAAGGAAATGCCTCGGTCTCCACAACGGGTGGTAAGTCTGCAGCAGGCATTGGCGGCGGATACATGGGAGCTTCGGGAAGAATTGAAATTGGCGTGCTTGGACAAGGGGGGCCAACTGTCAATGCCACGGGAGGCATCAACGGTGGTCCTGGCATAGGTTCGGGTTGTGCATGTTTCCATGACGAAATTACAACTGTCGACGTCATTATCAATAGCGGCAGAATCACAGCTCGTGGAGGTGCAATCGATAACTCGAGCAACAACATACAGGCCGATCCTGGTCCTGCTATCGGGACGGGAGGCACCGCGCAATCGGCTTCGGTAGGCGGTGCTGCGTACGAGAGCTATTTCGTGGGTCACATCTGGCTTAATGGCGGAACGATAGCCGCATACACATCTGACATAACGAAGTCGCTGACAACTAATAAAGAGACCCTAAACGCTCTTGGTACAACCGATAAAGATCATCGCGATTGGTATTCAAAGGGGTTCGTGCATTTTGCCGGTGCCACGGTGGACATGTATCCCGGTGCCGGATCCGCGAACGGAACAGTAAAACAGATGGTCAGAGCAAGTGAGACCAATGCGGGCGGTGTTCGTCTCGAGGACACTGATACCAAGTATCAGCGCGTTTCTTACATTACGCAAAATGAGAATGTCAATAGCGAAATGAAGGAGTCGAAGACCGCTTACCGAACGCTCGTACTCACAGGAGCAGAGGATATTGAGGAGTATGGTGGCACCAAGCTTGAGCATGCCGAATACAAGCACATAAGAGTGGAATCGGTACACAGGCACAACTTTACGTACAGTGTTGGCACAACCAATACCGCAGAAGATACCATCATTGCAAAATGTTCAGGCGGAGAAGGCTGTGAATTGCATAATAACGAGGCTCGGGTAATACTCACCAAGCCGCCGCACGAGGTGTACGGAGACGGCAAGGACGCCGGGGTTGTGGTGAGCGACGAAAACCATATTGCTGACGCGAAAGTAGCCTATTATCTTGCAAATCCAGATGGTTCGAAGGCAAGCGCGATAGACGACTCGAATCTGTACGAGATTCCCACGGATGCTGGCCATTATTGGGCAGAACTGACGATTGACGGAGAAGACGATGAAAGTGCAGCTGCAGGAACCAATAAAGCGACAGCACATGTGGTCTACACCATCGCCAAAGCAACACCGAGTGTAGCGAATACAGCTGTTATCGACGAATCTAATCAGCCTGCTACGATTGACTTGTCAGCGTATGTTAAGAACGCCCAAGAATATGTTGCCTATGCACTTGACGATGCTGATGGATCTTTGGCCGCCAAGGGAATCGTAATGGAAGGCAGCGTTTTGAGGATTCCTGGCGCAACTTCGTTTGACACCAACCCCAATAGCGTAATCGTTCACGTAAATGCTGCGGCTGATGCAAATCACGAGGCTGTGAATGCCAGCATTACGGTAACAATCAACAAACTCCCGCGCCCAACAATTACACCTGACGAGGTAACACTGCGCTACGGTGACCAAGGCAAAGGCATAAATGCACAGGTAACAGGTGATGAGACGAACCCAACCGGAGAGATTAGCTATGCCGTAAAGAGCACAGCCTCAGAAGATGACCCATTTGCTCCTACCACGCCTGGCACGGATCCTGCGACCGTCGATAGCGAGTGGAGCGAGAACGATGTCATCAGGGTTAATAAGACCACAGGCGCCATTCAAACAAAGAAGGTTGGCGTTGCTACGGTCGTTGTGACAGTTGCTGGAACTGACCACTACGCTCCAACGAGCAAGGAAGTCCAAGTTACGGTACAGGGCAAGCTGTTCACAGGAATTTCGTCCGCAGGCTATGAGGGTGAATACGATGGTATTTACCATGATATAAAGGTTGTCGGTGTGCCCGAAGACATTGGCGCCAAGGTGTACTATGCCACCACAGAGCTCACCGACCAGAACTATCAGATTAATGGCACCACTGCTGATGATTTGGACTATTACGACATCGCAGCATTCAGAAATGCCGGCGAACATACGGTGTACTACTACGTGGCTGCAACTAATTACGAGGCAGTTAAAGGCTCTGAAGATGTAAAGATTGCCAAAAAGCCCGTTGAAGCATCTGTATATGTCGAAGACAAGACCTACGACGGTTTGACCAGCGCAACACCACATGTCAGTGTGAATAGCTCGGATCTTATCGAAGGAGACTCGATAGACATCAGTGGTGTCACCGCCGTCTTTACCGACAAGGATGCTGGTGAGGATAAGCAAGTTGTGTTGGATACGAGCTCCGTGGTGTTTTCTGGCGAAGGCGAGGAAAACTACGATGTGACAATTCCGACCTCTGCTACCGCCACAATAGACAAGGCATGGGCTGTGGTTATTGCCGAAGACCAATACGTGCCTGTTCATGAATCTTTACCCGAATTAACGGCTCATGTTAATGCTCCAGTTTTATGGGAGGACATTGAGTACGAACTTAGCTGCGATGCAGATATGGATGTATCGGGACCCTATGAAATCGTCGCAACAGCAGATCCAGAAAAGGAAGCAAATAAGAACTACGAAATCGTATGCACAGACGGCACCCTCTATGTTACAGCCCCCATTCAAGTTACCGCTAAGGGCTTTGATGGTCCCTATGATGGACAGCCGCACGGTATCACAGTAGACGTCAAGAATCCCGGGATTCCTTCACTTGATCCGTCTGCTATCGATCGCCTGTCGCATGAGGACTGGCTTGGCATAGCCTTGTGGGCACAATACGCCGGCCTGGATGTCGTCGTACCCGAAGACGATTGGACGGACGATGAATGGGCTGCGTGGATTGTATGGGCTAAAAGCGAGCTCAAGACTGCTATTGAGAATTTCAAGCTAGCAGAGGTCTATTACGGCTCGGAGGAGATTACCGCCGATAATTACAAGTACGCGGTTTCCGAAACAAGCCCAACGTTTTCAGACGTGAGCACCAACACCGTGTACTACTATGTCGTCTCGTTTGACGGTCAAGAGTTTGCTGGCTCTTGTGACGTGGTAATTAACAAGGCCGACCCAGTTGTTACTGCGCCAAAAGCAGCTGAAGGACTCAGATATAACGGTGAGCCTCAAACGCTTGTCATACCCGGTAGCACCGAAGACGGAACCATTGAGTACTCGCTCGACGGCGTAGAATGGTCAACCGAACCGCCTACTAAGACGGAAGTAGGTTCCTATGCTGTGCTCTACCGCGTGATAGGCGACAGCAACCATAAGGACGTTGCTCCAACTCCCATAATTGCAACCATCGCCAAGGCGCTCGAGCCCGGTGTTACCCTTGAGAGCTGGACCTATGGCAGCCCAGCTAAGACCCCAGTATTCAGCGATGGCGAGAACCCCATCACAACAGGTGTGACCTTCTCCTACAAGGTTACTGGAGCGGATGACTCCACCTATTCGTCGGATGCGCCCACTCAGGCGGGCAACTACACCGTACGTGCGGTTGTCGCAGCCTCAGGCACCTTGTACGATGGTACCTACTATGCGGACTTCTCGGTTGTTCCTAAGCCCATCAATGCAACGGTCGTTGCCGAGGACAAGGATTACGACGGAACAACCTCCGCGACCTGTGTTGCCTACATTGACGAAACGCAGGTCTTACCGGGAGACAACGTCACGATAGGCGTTGTAAACGGACAATTTGCAGATGCAAATGCCGGTACCACTAAGGAAGTCCTTGTCGATAAAAGCAGTATTGTTGTTTCGGGTATAGGCTCACAGAACTATGAGGTAGTGTTCCCCGAAACGTGCATCGCAGCAATACATAAGGTTGCAGCTTTCATAGGTGTAGATGACGTAACAGTTGCCCTTGGACAACCGGTTCCTGAACCTTTCAAGTCACTCGTGTACGTACCCGTCAAAGGCGATGATCTCGTCTACACGCTCTATTGTGATTACGAGCAAAAGGTTGGCGAGTACGACATATTGATCGACTTCGACGAGAATGTTGTGCCTAACTGCAACTACGATATCTACTGGAACCCCGGCAAACTCACCATTACCGAGGCCGACCTTACCGTCTCTGCAGAAGGTTATACCGGCACCTATGACGGCCAGGCTCATGGGATTTCGGTGACTGCCTTGCCTGAGACAGCGGGTGCCAAGGTGTACTACAGCGCCGAGAGGGACTTAACTCCCGACACCGCGCAAATTGCAGGAACCCTTGTTAATCCAACCTTTACGGATGCCGGCACGTATCGTGTGTACTACTGCGTGATCGCATCTGGTTACGACTCGGTTATCGGCTTCGAGGACGTAGTAATTGCCAAGGCTGACGTTAGCTTTACTGCGCCAGCGGTAGGACAGCTCACCTATACCGGTGCTTCTCAGGCACTCGTTCAGCCTGGTTCAGCAGAGGGCGGAACTATGGAGTACTCGCTTGATGGCACTAACTGGTCGACGGATGTACCTGTTGCAACCGAGCCAGGTGCCTATGCCGTGCTCTACCGCGTGACGGGCGACGCTAACCATAACGACGTTAGCCCGAAGGGCTTTGCCTCGACCATCGCTCAGAAAGCACCAGAAACACCAAAGGCCGTAGAGATGTATCGCTTGTATAACCCCAACTCGGGTGAGCACTTCTACACCGCATCGACCGTAGAACGTGGCAACCTTATTTCTAAGGGTTGGAAGTACGAGGGCGTTGGCTGGCGTGCTCCCAAGCAGGGTGCTCCGGTTTACCGTCTGTACAACCCCTATGTTGGCGACCACCATTACACGATGAGTGCGCAAGAACGTGACATGCTCGTGAGAGCTGGTTGGACCTCCGAAGGCGTAGGTTGGAACTCTGCGGGTGACAATGGTGTGCCACTGTGGCGCCAGTACAACCCCAACGCGCGCGTGGGCACGCACAACTACACCGTGAACTCACGCGAGCGCGATAATCTTGTCTCACTTGGATGGGTCCACGAGGGCATAGGTTGGTACGGTCTCAAGTAATACGTCCAGGTATATTTGTAGCAATAAGATAGGGAGAGTAGCTATATGGGCCAATGCTTATGCATTGGCCCATAAGGTTAGGAGAACATAGAACGCCTACGAGCGCGACGTGCTCAAGGCTGTCGGCTGGACGTACGAGGGCATTGCCTGGTACGGGGTCTAGTGGAGCGAGGCGTGCACTGAGGCGGAAATCATGCAAGTTTGCACAAAACCAGCCTGAGTGCACGCCCACCATGCTCTTGTCGATTAGAGCCTAGAGGAGGGCAGTCCGTTTAGCCCTCCTTGCTAGGGGCTGTTTGTCCGGCCACCAAGACGTGCACTGAGGCGGAAATCATGCAGTTTTGTACAAAACAGGCCTGAGTGCACGCCTGCCGTCTGCGCCGAAGGCATCTGGTGCCGAACGCTCAGGCGCTAGACACGCAAGGCGGCCCCACGCGCATGGCTCTTATCGGCAATTTGGTGCAAAAGTTGTGTACGCGCGCAAAGCTGGGCCACCAAGCAGGCGCGTTTGTATAAACTACAAGGTCGCTGTGTTATCCGAAGAGAAGGTTGCATCGAGTGAGCAAACAAGACTCAATAGAGCTCGAGGGCACTGTTGTCGAGCCACTTCCGAACGCCATGTTCAAGGTCGAGCTTGAGAACGGTCACACCATTCTGTGCACGATCTCGGGGAAGATCAGGATGAACTACATCCGCATCCTTCCCGGTGACAAGGTCGTCGTGGAGATCTCTCCCTACGACCTGACCCGTGGACGCATCACCTACCGCTACAAGTAGGAGTCCATCAGCCTAGAAATCACGCCAGCGGCTGGGCGAGTAGATAGTACGTGTAAGGTTCGCCGAAAGGAAATTCAGATGAAGGTACGTCCTTCGGTCAAGAAGATGTGCGACAAGTGCAAGGTCATTCGTCGTCACGGCAAGGTCTTCGTGATTTGTGAGAACCCGCGCCACAAGCAGCGCCAGGGTTAAGGAGAGGAGCGTTAAGTTGGCCCGTATTAACGGTGTCGACCTCCCGCGCGAGAAGCGCGTCGAGATCGGTCTTACTTACATTTACGGCATCGGCCGCACGGCCGCGTCCAAGGTCTGCGAGAAGGCTGGCGTCAACCCCGCCACCCGCGTCCGCGACCTTACCGAGGACGAGGTCACCAAGCTTCGCGACGCCATCGACGCCGACTACATGGTCGAGGGTGACCTCCGCCGTGAGCGTCGTCAGAACATTGCCCGCCTGATGGAGATCGGCTGCTACCGCGGCCTCCGTCACCGCAAGGGCCTCCCTGTCCGTGGTCAGCGCACCCACACGAACGCTCGCACCCGCAAGGGCAAGCGTCGTCAGGTCGGCGCCAAGAAGAAGTAGGGAGATATAGCACATGGCTACCGCTAAGAAGGGCGCTCACACCCGCGTCAGGCGTTCTGAGCGCAAGAACATCGCTGTGGGTCAGGCCCACATCAAGAGCACGTTCAACAACACCATCGTGTCCATCGCGGACCCCGCCGGCAACGTGATTGCCTGGCAGTCCGCTGGCACCGTCGGCTTCAAGGGCTCCCGTAAGTCCACGCCGTTCGCTGCCCAGATGGCCGCCGAGGCCTGCGCCAAGGCCGCCATGGAGCACGGCCTGCACAAGGTCGCCGTCTTCGTGAAGGGCCCCGGCTCTGGTCGCGAGACCGCCATCCGCTCCCTCCAGGCCGCCGGCCTCGAGGTTTCGAGCATCCAGGACAAGACCCCCATCCCGCACAACGGTTGCCGTCCGTGCAAGCGTCGTCGCGTGTAAGTCAGGAAGGATAACCAACTATGGCAGTGGATAGGACCCCTGTCCTCAAGAGGTGCAGGTCCCTTGACATCGATCCCATCGTCATGGGCATCAACAAGAAGTCCAACCGTCAGCAGCGCCGTCAGCGCCGCAACGAGTCCGAGTATGGTCGCCAGCTGCGCGAGAAGCAGAAGGCCAAGTTCATCTATGGCGTTCTGGAGAAGCAGTTCCGCGGTTACTACGAGAAGGCCAAGAAGTTCGAGGGCATCACGGGTGACAACCTGATGAGCATCCTCGAGACCCGTCTTGACAACGTCGTGTTCCGCCTTGGCTTTGCCCGCACCCGCAAGGAGGCCCGCCAGACTGTCCGTCACGGCCACATCACCGTGAACGGCAAGCGCGTGGACATCCCCTCCTACCGCGTGAAGGCCGGCGATCTCGTCGCCGTGGCGCCCAAGGCCAAGGACCTTCTGCCCATCAAGGAGGCTCTCATCTCCTCCGAGCACATGACCGTCCCGGCTTGGCTCGAGGTTGACATCGAGAAGCTCCAGGGCTCCGTGCTCCAGCTCCCCACGCGTGACCAGATCGATCTTGACATCGACGCTCAGCTCATCGTCGAGCTCTACTCCAAGTAGAGCTTCGCAGTTGGAGGTATACATGTTCGAATTCAATCGACCCCAGGTTTCTGTGGAAGACGTTTCCGAGAACACCTCCCGCGTGACTGTCGAGCCCCTCGAGCGTGGCTATGGCCACACCCTGGGCAACTCGCTGCGCCGCGTCCTGCTCTCCTCGCTTGAGGGCGCCGCGGTTGAGGCCATCCAGATCGATGGCATCCAGCACGAGTTCACGACGGTCGATGGCGTGTACGAGGATGTCACCGATATCGTCCTGAACGTCAAGGGCCTGGTCTTTGCGGCCACTGGCACCGAGGACGAGGGCGAGGCCTCCATTTCCGTTGACGGTCCCTGCACGGTCACCGGCGGCGACTTTGACGTTCCCGCTGGCTTTGACCTGGTCAACACCGACCACGTCATCTGCACGCTGGGCGAGGGCGCCCACCTTACCATGCGCATGCGCATCGGCAAGGGCCGCGGCTACGTGAGCGGCGAGGAGAACGAGGGCAAGGACGATCCGATTGGCATCATCCACGTTGACTCCCTGTTCTCGCCCGTGCGTCGCTGCGCCGCCTCCGTCGAGCGCGCCCGCGTTGGCCAGCAGACCGACTTTGACCGCCTGGTGCTCGAGGTGGAGACCAACGGCTCCATCATGCCGCGCGAGGCTGTCGCCAAGGCCGCCGACATCATCAGCCAGCACATGAGCGCCTTCAAGGCTCTCGTCGACGAGCCTGATGATGAGGCCGAGGAGTCGATCTTTGCCACCGCGGAGGACGACACCGACGACGAGCTTGACGTCACCATCGAGAACCTTGACCTGTCTGTGCGCAGCTACAACTGCCTCAAGCGTGCCGGTATCCACTCGGTCCGCCAGCTTGTCGAGTTCTCCGAGAACGACCTGCTCAACATTCGCAACTTTGGCGTCAAGTCCATCGAGGAAGTCAAGGACAAGCTCGAGTCCATGGGCCGCTCGCTCAAGGCTTAGGCGCGCTTATAACCACCAAGGAGTAACTAGTCATGAGGCACAACAAGAAGCGCGGCATGAAGCTGGGCACCGACGCAAGCCACACCAAGGCCATGAAGAAGAGCCTTGTTTGCGCCCTGCTCGCCAATGACCGCATCAAGACCACCCAGCCCCGCGCCAAGGCCATCCGCGGTGAGGTTGACCGCGTGATCACCTGGGCCAAGCGTGGCGACATTCACGCCCGTCGTCTTGCCATCGCCAAGGTCGGCGACAAGGAGATCGTGCGCGAGGTCTTCGAGAAGGCCGCTCAGGGCATGTGGGCCGACCGCAACGGCGGCTACACCCGCATCATGAAGCTGGGCCGCCGCTCCGGCGACAACGCCGAGATGGTCATCATCGAGATCGTCTCCGAGCCCGTCCAGAAGAAGGAGAAGGCTACCAAGACCGAGGTCAAGCCCGTTGTGGCTAAGGCCGAGAAGGTCGAGGAGAAGGCTGAGGAGACCGAGGAGGCCGCCGAGGCTGAGGCCGAGGAGACCACGGACGAGGTTGCTGAGGCCGAGACCGAGGCCACCGAGGAGACCGCCGAGGACGCCGAGTAGGCTTCGCGGTAATCTGGTACTTACGCGGCCCTGGCGCACTGCCGGGGCCGCTTTTGTTTGGAGGGAGACGTCTGCCATGGAGCAAGAGCTGGAGTGCACGGGCACGATGGTCCTGCGCGTGGGCTACCGCGGGGCTGAGTTCTCAGGCTTTGCCGCGCAGCCTGGCCAGCGCACCGTGGCCGGCGAGTTCGAGCGCGCGCTCGAGACCTTCCTGCGCCGTCCCGTGGAGCTCACCTGTGCCGGACGCACCGACGCTGGCGTCCATGCCGTCAGCCAGTACGTGAGCCTGCCCATAACCCAGGACGAGAAGAGCCTGCGCGGATCGCGCGTCTTCCGAGGACTTACGGCCATCCTTCCCGACGACATCAGCGTTCGCGGTATCTACCATGCTCCTGAGGGCTTCTCTGCGCGCTTTGACGCGCTGTCGCGCAGTTACCGCTATCGCATCGTGGCGGGGGAGGAGCGCCCCGTGCTGGGCTGGGACCACACGTGGTGGTTGCGCTCCGAGCTTGACGATGCCGTCATGCACGAGGCGGCCCAGACGCTCGTGGGCGAGCACGACTTCAAGAGCTTCTGCAAGGCCAGCTCTGCCATCGACAAGCCCACGCACCGTTGCGTGCAGCGCATCTCTGTGGGACGCACCGAGGAGCTGGGGCAGGAGCAGGTCGTCATCGACATCACCGGCAACGCCTTCCTGCACTCCATGGTCCGCACGATTGCCGGCACGCTCGCCATGGTCGGGCGCGGCCAGCGTGAGCCAGGCTGGGTCGCCGACGTCCTTGCCGCCTGTGACCGCACTGCCGCCGGTCCCTGCGCGCCCGCGAAGGGCCTGACCTTTGTGGGCGTTGACTATCCCGAGGGGCTGCTGGAGCCCTGGAAGTAGGGCCGCAGTCCCGAGGCTCTTGTCGCCCTGCGCGGCGTGCGCGAGCGAAAATCATACACTTTGAGGCAGATAGTTCAAATGTTTTCGCGCTAACTGGGCAAACGTCGATATCAATAACTAAAGTGTATGATTTTGACGGATGCTCGCGGGACCCTCATGAGCCCGAAAGACAGGCAGGGCCCCGCGGAATGCGAGGCCCTGCCCTTTTGCGTATGGCTCGCGCCGCCTACCTCAGCAGCGCGCAGACGTCGCCCAGCACGGGCTCAAAGCTGACGCCGCGCAGCTCAAAGTCGGGCTGGACGCGCGTGATGCCCATGGCGCGGGTGACGGTGCGCCCGGCAAAGTCGGTGGCGGCAAGCACGTCCTTGCCACACATGACCGCGGCGATGAGCGCGCTGGCAAACAGGTCGCCCGTGCCGTGGAGCATAAAGGGCAGCAGGTCGGCGGCAACCTCGGCGCGCTCCATGTCGCGGCCGCCCACGTAGTTGCGGATCTTGCCATCGCCGCGCGTCACGCCCTTGAGCACGACGACCTTGGCGCCCATCTGGATCAGGGCGTCCATCATGGTGCTCACGTACTCGTCGCTGACATCCTGGCCCTCATAGGCGATGCCCGTGAGGATGGACGCCTCGGTGAGGTTGGGGGTAAGCAGATCCGCGCCATCGACGAGCGACGCCATGGCCTGGCAGAGCTCGGGCGTGTAGGTGGGGTACATCTGGCCGCCGTCGCCCATGACGGGGTCAACGAAGCGCAGCGCGCGCTCGTGCGTGTCGTACAGGCGCTGAATGCTGGCGACCTGCTCGGCCGCGCCCAAAAATCCCGAGTACACGCCGTCGAGCACGATGCCCTCCTGGTCCCATGCGTCCAGGTAGGGCTCGAGCATGGGCGTGGTGTCGTGCATGTGGAAGACGGGGAACTTGGTGTGTGCCGAGAAGAGCCCGGTGGGGACGGGGCACACGTCGCAGCCTGCCGCCGAGAGCACCGGGATGGCAACGCCAAGCGAGCACTTGCCGTAGCCGCACAGGTCGTGCACGGCGCCGATGCGCGGGATGTAGGTGGACTTGCGCTGGTATAGGACGGTCTGGTCTGCTGTTGTCATGATGTTCCTCTCACGTGGACTGATGGACCGACGTGGCGCCTAGTCTAGCGCTTGGACGCGACGGCCGCACGTCGCGTAATCGCACGTTAAAGTATTCGACGGGTCTGATGAGCTTTGATTCGTGGGCGCTTTGGCCCCAAGGCCGACAAGAGCGTAAGCCCTGACAGTCACTGGCGTTCTAGGCTGTTAACAAGCGCGGTGGGGTGTGTGCAGGAAAATGACGCTATACTAGGTGGTCGGAGTGCCCACGCACGAGGAGGACGCATGGAACAGACGCCGCTGGTTGGCATCATCATGGGATCGCAGTCGGACATGCCCGCCATGGAGGCGTGCTGCGCGCAGCTTGACGAGCTTGGTGTCCCCTACGAGCTCATCGTCGCATCCGCGCACCGTTCCCCTGCCAAGGTCCACGAGTGGGCGGCCGGCGCCGCCGACCGTGGCATGCGCGTGATCATCGCCGCTGCCGGCAAGGCCGCGCACCTTGGCGGCGTCGTTGCGGCGTACACGCCGCTTCCCGTGATTGGCGTGCCCATGAAGACCTCCGACCTCGGTGGTATGGACTCGCTTTTGTCCATGGTGCAGATGCCCTCGGGCGTGCCGGTCGCCTGCGTGGCGATTGGCGGCGCCAAGAACGCGGCCATCCTGGCGACGCAGATACTTGGCGCGGGCGACCCCGACTATCGCGAACGAATCGTCGCCCTCAAGGCGAGCATGGCATAGGAGCACAACCCATGGCCGGATCACACTTTAAGGACGGCGCCTTCCCCCAGGACGAGCCGGACTACACGAACGCTCCCCAGCCGGGAGCCGGTGACGTCTTTGACGAGGACTACGACCAGGACGCGGGTGCTGGCTACGTGCAGCCCTATGAGCTGCAGGGCAACGCGACCCAGCAGCCTCCCGCGCAGCCCTATGGCGCCCCGCAGCAGCCCAACCCCTACGGCGCGCAGCAGCCCAACCCCTACGGTGTGCCGGACGATCCCTATGCCGACGACGTCGCCGCTGACAAGCCGCTGGGCTCCACCGAGATCCACGCGCCCCTGAACCCCTATGCCCACGCCCAGGCGCAGGGCCGTGCTCGGACGGTGGGCGACCCCGACGAGTCCGCAGCCGACGAGCCTCAGTCCGGAGGCTCTTCTCGGCGCAGGCTCTTTAGCAACGTTCTCATTGCAGTCGGCCTGGCGCTGCTGCTCGTGGCGGGCGGCATCTGGCTCTATTCCCAGTACCGCTATGCCCAGCAGAACG
>CAJOGH010000043.1 GCA_905233865.1 uncultured Atopobiaceae bacterium | reverse complement strand
GTAGCGCACGCCGCGCACGAGGACGAAGGACTTGAGCCTCTGCTTGGCCCTCTTGAGGTCCCGGACGGTCTCGTCGCGCAGCTTGGAGAGGCGGCACAGCGCCTCCTGCTCCTCGGTCGGGACGTAGACGCCCCTCACCGCCCCGCTGGCCAGCAGGCGCGCCAGCCACTCGGCGTCCTTCGGGTCGCGCTTGTCCCTGTCATGGGGGTAGGCGGTCTTGGACGGGGCGATGACGGTGCAGCCGATCCCGCGGCCGCGCAGCGTGCGGGCGAGCCGGAAGCCCGTGGGGCCGGCCTCGTAGACCGCGTGCACGGAGCCCCCGAAGCCCTGGGCCTCGATCCAGTCGGCCACGGCCTCGGGGTCGCCGGGCAGCGTGGCCGTGACGGCCTCGCCGGTGTCCGTGTCGAGCGCGCAGACGGCGTTCTTTCTCGCGTGCGTGTCGATGCCGATGCAGATAGAATACTTCACGGGAGCCTCCTGCCCTTGTATGTGGTAGGCGATACCACGTCGTGATGGACACTTAAGTATCGCTGAACCCACGGCCTACATAGCGGGAGGCTCCTTCGCTATCCAAGGCCTCCCGATGGCGGTTGCCCGCCATCGGTCATATCTTCTGTGCTCTCCCTCTCGGTGTCCTACGCGAACTTTCGAACTATCCCGAAGCTAAGACCAGTCAATCTGCACGCCTGTCTGATCGAAACCCCACTGGATAGGATTTGGCTCAGTGCTGTATTTCTCTTATCGATAGGAAGCTGCTGAAAATCACTGACGGACGAACAGCCACTGACCCTTTCAATAATGCCTCTTGCCTGCTCATCTGTAACACGACGATTGGGTCGTTCGGGCACCTCGAGGCACTTATCGTCGTTATTAGTAGCCGTATAACGAGCAAGCTCTTCTTTGGACATCATGGACAGCACAAGCCCTGTATCTACGATCCCGCTCCTGCCCATGTAATCAAGATAGCTGCTGTATTTATACTCGTCAGCATTTGCGCACAGGTCTGCTTTGATCGGATTACGATGAATATAACGCAGCACCGTAATGAAGTAGGCATCATCATTAACCGGCTCGCTCAAGAACCGGTCCTGAAAGAGGTGGCCTATCCGTTGGTACTTCGCGTTATACCAGTACACATACTTAGAGGCTATCCTGCGCATCAGTATCTCAAGCGGCTCCTCGCCAACTCTAAGGAGGATGTGAACGTGCGTATCCATGAGGCAATATGCAAAGAGTTCAAACCCGCTTGCTTCCTTGCCATACGCAAGAACCCCGATGAAGTGCTCAAAATCCTGCTTGTCCTCAAAGATCACCTGGCGATTTATTCCACGTAACATCAGGTGATACGTACCCGTTTCGGATAACTTGCGCGCAGTTCTAGGCATGGAGACACCCCCGTTTTCGCTCTCATGACTAAACCTAGGCTAGCACATGAGCAGAGAGCACAGGGGAAGAGCAGAGCACAGGGGACGGTTCTGTGTGCACCACAGTACGGTGCACACAGAACCGTCCCCTGTGCTCTGCTCTGGCCTGCCCAACAAAAAAGGGTGGGCCCAGATGGACCCACCCTCGTGGTGCGTATGTGCCGGGAAGCCTTAGAGCTTGATCTCGATGTCGACGCCGGCGGGGAGGTCAAGACGCATGAGCGAGTCGACCGTATTCTGCGTGGGCTCAAGGATGTCGATGAGGCGCTTGTGGGTGCGCATCTCGAACTCCTCGCGGGAGTCCTTGTCCTTGTGGGGCGAGCGAATGACGCAGTACATGTTGCGCTCGGTGGGCAGGGGGATCGGGCCGGAGACGCGGGCGCCGGTCTGCTGCGCGGTGTTGACGATCTGCTCGCAGGACTTGTCGACGACCTCGTGATCGTAGCCCTTGAGGCGGATCCTGATCTTCTGGTTGGACACTGTGGTACCTCCTAGGATGAGCGAGTAGCCTCGCTGTGACGTTACTTAAGCGTTGCTGCCGCTCTTGGACACGATCTCGTCGGCAACGGCCTTGGGCACGGGCTCATAGGCCGCGAACTGCATGGTGTAGCTCGCGCGACCCTGAGTCTGGGAGCGAAGGTCGGTGGCGTAACCGAACATCTCGCCCAGGGGCACCTTGGCGCGGATGACCTTGGTGTCGCGGCGGTCCTCCATGCCGTCGATCTTGCCACGACGGGAGGAGATGTTGCCCATGACGTCGCCCATGTACTGCTCGGGGGTCTCGATGACGACGTCCTCGATGGGCTCGAGCAGGACGGGGTTGGACTTCTTGAGGGCGTCCTTGATGGCCATGGAACCGGCGATCTTGAAGGCGGCCTCGGAGGAGTCGACCTCGTGGTAGGAACCGTCAACCAGGGTGACCTTGATGTCAACGACGGGGTAGCCGGCGATGACGCCGCTCTCCAGAGCCTCGCGGATGCCCTTGTCGATGGAGGGGATGTACTCCTTGGGGATCACGCCGCCGACGATGGCGTTCTCGAACTCGTAGCCGGCGCCGGGCTCCTGGGGCTCCATGTTGATGATGGCGTGGCCGTACTGACCGCGACCACCGGACTGGCGGACGAACTTGCCCTCGGCCTTCATGACGGCCTTGCCAGCGGTCTCACGGTAGGCGACCTGGGGCTTACCCACGTTGCAGTCAACCTTGAACTCGCGACGCAGACGGTCGACGATGATCTCCAGGTGCAGCTCGCCCATGCCGGCGATGATGGTCTGGCCGGTCTCGTGGTCGGTGTGGACCTGGAAGGTCGGGTCCTCCTCGGCCAGCTTGGCCAGGCCCACGGACATCTTGTCCTGCTCGGCCTTGGTCTTGGGCTCGACGGCGACGTCGATGACGGGGTCGGCGAACTCGATGGACTCGAGGACGATGGGGTGCTTCTCGTCGCAGAGGGTGTCACCGGTGGTGGTGTTCTTGAGGCCCACGGCAGCGACGATGTCGCCAGCGGAGGTCTCCTCACGGTCAACACGGTCGTTGGCGTTCATCTCGAGGATGCGGCCCAGACGCTCCTTGCCGTCCTTGACGGAGTTGTACACGTAGGAGCCGGCCTCGGCCTGGCCAGAGTACACGCGGAAGTAGGTGAGCTTGCCGACGAAGGGGTCGGTCATGAGCTTGAACGCGAGGGCCGAGAAGGGCTCCTTGCCGTCAGCCTTGCGCGTGATGGTCTCGCCGGTCTTGGGGTCGGTACCCTCGACGTCGGGGATGTCCAGCGGGCTGGGCAGGTAGTCGACGACGGCGTCGAGAAGCTCCTGGATGCCCTTGTTCTTGTAGGCGGAGCCCACGAGGACGGGGTTGATCTCGTTGGCGATGGTGCCCTTGCGGATGGCCGCCTTGAGCATGTCAACGGGGATCTCCTCCTCCTCGAGGACCTTCTCCATGAGCTCGTCGGAGAAGCTGGAGGCAGCGTCGAGCAGCTCCTCGCGCTTCTCGGCGGCGATGTCAGCGAACTCCTCGGGGATGGACTCCATGGCCTCGGGGTAAATCATGCCCTTGGCGTCCTCCTTGAAGTCCCAAGCGGTCATGGTCACGAGGTCGATGATGCCCCAGAAGTTGTCCTCGGCGCCCATGGGGATCTGAATGGCGATCGCGTTGGCGGAGAGGCGCTCCTTCATCGTGTCGATGGCGTGCCAGAAGTCAGAGCCCACGCGGTCGTACTTGTTGATGAAGGCGATGCGGGGGACGTTGTAGTTGTGAGCCTGGCGCCACACGGTCTCGGACTGGGGCTGAACGCCGGCGACGGCGTCGAACACGGCGACGGCACCGTCGAGGACGCGCAGGCAGCGCTCGACCTCGGCCGTGAAGTCAACGTGGCCCGGGGTGTCGATGATCTGGATGACGGAGTCCTTCCAGAAGCAGGTGGTGGCAGCGGAGGTAATGGTAACGCCGCGCTCCTGCTCCTGAACCATCCAGTCCATGGTGGCAGCGCCGTCGTGGACCTCACCGATCTTGTGGTTCTTGCCGGTGTAGTACAGGATGCGCTCGGTGGTGGTGGTCTTACCAGCGTCGATGTGCGCCATGATGCCGATGTTGCGCAGGTGCTCGAGCTGGTACTTCATCTTCTTAGCCATTGGTTAGCACCTCACCTTTCCTAGAAGCGGTAGTGCGAGAAGGCGCGGTTAGCCTCTGCCATCTTGAAGACGTCCTCGCGCTTCTTGACGGAGGCGCCCACGCCGTTGGAGGCGTCGACGATCTCGTTGGCGAGGCGCTCGGCCATGCTCTTCTCCTTGCGAGCGCGGGAGAAGTTGACGATCCAGCGGATCGCGAGGGTGGTGGAGCGACGGGAGTTGACCTCCATGGGCACCTGGTAGGTGGCGCCACCGACGCGCTTGGGCTTGACCTCGAGGGTCGGGCGGACGTTGTCCATGGCCTTCTTGAAGACGGTCAGGGGCTCCTCGCCGGTCTTCTGGCCGACCAGGTCAAAGGCGGTGTAGACGATGCGCTCGGCGACGGACTTCTTGCCGTCGAGGAGCACCTTGTTGATGAGCTGGGTCACGAGACGGTTGTTGTAGACGGCGTCAGGCATGACCTCACGACGAACTGCTGCTGCACGACGCGGCATGTGTATCTCCTCTTAACTAGATGTGGGTAACGATTAGCCGCGCTTGGCGCCGTAGCGCGAGCGAGCCTTCTTGCGGTTCTGGACAGCGGCGCAGTCGTAGGCGCCACGGACGATCTTGTAGCGGACACCGGGGAGGTCGCGCACACGGCCGCCACGGACGAGCACAATGGAGTGCTCCTGGAGGTTGTGGCCCTCGCCAGGGATGTACGCGGTGACCTCAATGTTGTTGACGAGGCGCACACGGGCGACCTTACGCATGGCCGAGTTAGGCTTCTTGGGCGTGGTCGTGAAGACGCGGGTGCAGACGCCGCGCTTCTGGGGGTTGTGCATGAGGGCGGCGTTCTTGGACTTGGACTTGACGCTCACGCGGCCCTGACGAACGAGCTGGTTGATGGTAGGCAAGTGTCTCTCCTTCTAACCTGTTGTATGACGTGCTCTATACCTGTGTAAGGGCAGCGCAGCACCGCTTACCCTGAATTGGCGCAAGGAAAGATTTTAGACACGTCGCCCGCGTTGTCAAAACGCCACGGAGCCGGGCGTATCGCTTTTCACGACCCGTTCACATTTGGGCTCAGGAGCGCTTGCCCAGCCGCGCCATGAGGCGGTCGATGCCCACGATGGCAAAGCCCAGGGCGATAAAGGCCACGAGCATGGCAGCACAGAAGCCGACAACCCCACCAACGCCCGATATGCCGGGGTCCAGGAAGGTGTAGGGGTAGCGCGAGATATGGGCCGTCGTGCCGCCGCCCATGTACAGCCCAAAGGGCCCGGCCGCGACCATGATGACCACGAGGTACACGAGTACGAGCGACAGCCAGGCAAAGGGCCCCCACAGAGGCATCTTGCCCTTGACGTCAAAGAGCAGCCAGTCGAGGATCGTCATGATGGGGACGACGTAGTGGAGCACCACGAGGTGCATCACCACCTGCCCGTCGCGAAACATCGCGTCAAAGAGCATGAAGTGGGCGATGAGCATGGTCACGAGCAGCGACACCATGGCGGTGTACTTGGCCTGGGGCGCAAAGGTCACCGCATCCTCGTCGTCGCGGCGGCGCACGAGCCAGACGATGGCGCATACGAAGTAGATAAGAGCCGCGATGTTGGAGACGTTGGTGAACATGCGGGGGAAGCCATCCTCATAGTGGCCGGCAAGGATGCCGGAGCCGTCCAGGAGCCCCCAGGCGCACAGGCACGCGAGGACGACCTTCCACACGATCGAAAACGTACGGCTCTCAATACGCATGCTCTTATCTCCCAACCTAGGCTTCGGGCTAAGGATACACCTCCGTGATCAAGCGCGGTTCGTGTGATCGACCGCAAACATGTCCAGCAGGCGCTCGAACTGGTCCTGGCCGTCGCGGCAGGTGTCCATGAGCCAACCGCGCTCGCGTTCCCATTCGGCCAGCCCACGATAGTAGAAGCCCTTCTTGGCATCCTCTATGTAAAACGGAACGATACTATGGTGCAGGCACTCCTTGAGGGCCACCAGGCGGCCGACCCTTCCATTGCCATCTTGAAAGGGATGGATGCGCTCAAACTCCGCGTGAAAGCAGACGATATCCTCAAACGTCACAGTGCCAAGGGCGGTATACCCCTCAAGCAGCTCGGCCATTCGCGCCGGCACATCGGAGGGGCTTGCGGTTGCCCGACCGCCAACGACGTTAGGTCTTGTCTTGTACGCGTCCACCGCAAACCAAGGCAGGTCAGCATCGCGTGTTCCCTGCTTGAGAATGAGGTGAATGCGCTTGATGGCCTCCTCCGAGAGCGGCTCCTCCGCGATGTCGATGACATAGTTAATGGCACGGAAGTGGTTGGATGCCTCAATGATGTCATCCACGAGCACGCCGTCAGCGACGTCAAGGGTTCGCGTCTCAAAGATCATGCGCGTCTGTTCCTCAGAGAGCCGGCTTCCCTCCATATGGTTGGAGTTGTAGGTCATTCGGACTTGGAGCTCATGATAGAGGCCACCCGAGATGCCCGCGCTCTTTTGGTCGCGCAGAACCTGCAGAACGGAATTGGAGCTGACCTCGTCCATAAGGTCGCTGGCGTCAACCTCAAGGTAGGCGGCGATTCTGGTGAGCGTCGCCGCCGACAGCCGCTCTCCCTTGGCTATCTTTGCCACGGTACGCGACGATAGCCCCACGCCCGCTCCCAGCTGAGTCCTGTTGATTCCACGCTCAGCGAGGATTTGGATGAGCTTGCGATAAGAGACCATGTTGCCTCGCAATCTTTACTTTATGACACGATTTTACGCCATAAAGTAAAGATTTGTCGCCTCACACGCAGCAAGAGGTAAAGGCGCGGAGAATCCGCGCGGAACAAAAAAAGCCCGGTCCCCTTCCTTGCGGAGGGAGGCCGGGCGTGCATCTCACATGGTGGAGGCGCGGAGAATCGAACTCCGGTCCAAAGCTAACCCCTGATAGGTGTCTCCAGGCTCAGTCGTCTGTTAGGTCTCGGGCGCGTCACATCAGACGACGAACGCTCGGCGCCCCAGCTGGTTCAGGCTTGTTCCGCGGCATACCAACTACGTCCGCGGCAGCATCTCCCTAAGATGACGTCGCCCCGGGAGCGGGAGAAATCCCGGTTTGACGGCCACTAGTAAATTAAGCGGCGAGGGCGAAGTCGCCCTGGTAAGAGTTGTTGTCAATTCAATTTGACGGTACCCCTGTTTAGCGTGGCGAGGAGACCACGGCCTGCTGCCCGTCTCAGGTCAACCCTGTCGAAACCAGTCGCCCCCACGTTTGGGGCTCATGGCCACCATGTGCGATTGTCAAAGTACGCGCGATTGCGCACAGGCAGTATACCCCATAGGGGCGCCGCATACACAACGGCGCCCCCTCGTCAGGGGCGCCGCTCATTCATGCTCTTATCGACAAGAGCCTATAGCTGCTAGTCCTCGACGCGCTCGAACTGGTC
>CAJOGH010000042.1 GCA_905233865.1 uncultured Atopobiaceae bacterium | reverse complement strand
ACTCACGCGAGGTGTCAGTACGCGTGGACACGATGCCCCAGAGGTCCCCCGAGCTGTGAATGTTGGCAGGGCCTCCGTCCTCCACGAAGTAGACGCTGTAGACCTCGGCGTTAGTGGGGTTGAGCTCAATGACCCAGTGGCCAGCGGTGGCCGCCGTGATGCCGGCGCCGTCCGCGGGCAGGATGTAGTCGGACATGGAGCTGGAGCCTGAGCCGACCGCAACGAGCTGGGCTCCCTCGGTGAGCGAGGAGGGGTAATCGGCCGGGTGCTCGCCTGCGTTCCAGGTGGCCAGCGCCTGCGACTGCATGGCCACGCGCGCGGTGCTGGTGGCAGAGGCCAGGCCGCCGCCGGAGTTGACCGAACGCAGGCGCGCCGAGGCCGCCAGGTAGATCTCCTTTGCCTGGCCGTCCAGGTAGTCCATCTTGGTCTGTTCCATGATGCGGAAGATGTTGGGCACCGCGATGGCACCCAGCACCACGAGGATGCCAAGGGCTATGAGGACCTCGGTGAGAGTAAAGCCAAGAGAGGCACGCCTGTTGCCAGACGCACCTCTCGCTTGGTCGCTATGTTGACGCGTGCGGATCATGCTCCTGCCTTCATTTTGGTTGCAATTCTATAGTACGTCAGGAGCGCAACCTTGTGCAGGGCAATTCGCTAAAGTGCGATGCTCGAGCCCTTAATGGGATTGGGTTCGGCAAAGTGGCACGCACAGAAGTGCCCGTCGCCCAGGTCGCGCAGATCAGGCACCTGCTGCGAGCAGATGTCCTTGGCGATGGGGCAGCGCGTGTGGAACGGGCAGCCGCTGGGCGGATCAATGGGGCTGGGCGGGTCACCAGCAAGGATGATGCGCTTGCGGTCGCGCTGGACGTCCGGGTCGGGCACCGGCACGGCAGACAGGAGCGACTGCGTGTAGGGGTGGCAGGGCTCAGCGTAGAGGCTCTTCCAGTCCGAGGTCTCCATCATGTGGCCCAGGTACATGACGGCCACGCGGTCGGAGATGTGCTGGACCACGGAGAGGTCATGCGCGATGAACAGGTAGGCCGTGCCGTACTCCTTCTGGAGGTCAGCTAGGAGGTTGAGTACCTGCGCCTGGATGGACACGTCGAGCGCGGAGACCGGCTCGTCGCAGATGATCAGCTTGGGCCGCAGGGCAAAGGCGCGGGCAATGCCCACGCGCTGGCGCTGGCCGCCCGAGAACTCGTGCGGGTAACGGTTGATGTGCTCGGGGTTCAGGCCCACCTGGTCCAGAAGCTCAGCGACAAACTTCATGCGCTCGGTCCTGTTGGTCATCTCGCCGTGGATGACGAGCGGCTCTGAGACGATCTCGCCGATGGTCATGCGCGGGTTGAGGCTCGCGTAGGGGTCCTGGAAGATGAACTGCATGTTGCGGCGCATGCGCTTGAGCTGCGAGCGGCTCATGGTACTGACGTCCTGGCCATCAAAGATGACCTTACCCGACGTGGGGTTGTACAGCTTCATGATGCAGCGGCCCGTGGTGGACTTGCCACAGCCGGACTCGCCGACCAGGCCAAAGGTCTCGCCGGGGTAGATGTCAAAGCTCACGCCCTCGACGGCGTGGACGCTCTCCTTTTTGCGGCCAAACAGGCCGGAGGAGACGGGAAACTCCTTGCAGAGGTTCTCGACGTGAAGCAGGGGCTCGGCCATTAGTTCTGCCCTCCCGTGGTCTTGTCAGCGCGGTCGCGCGAGGTCTTGGGGGCGTTGGCGGCAACGAAGTCCGCGTCGCCCGCGTAGTGGCAGCTGGAGTAGTGTCCCGTCTCAGTGACGTAGCGCTCGGGCACCTTGGTGCGGCAGAGGTCGGTCGCATACGGGCAGCGGGGCGAGAAGGGACAGCCGGAAGGCACGTTGACAAGCGAGGGCGGGTTGCCCTGGATGGGGGTCAGCGGCTTCTTCTGGTCTTGGAGCGGCTCGGGGATGGAGCGCACGAGACCCCAGGTGTAGGGGTGAATCGACCCGTAGAAGATCTCGTCGGCAGTGCCGAACTCAACGGGACGACCAGCGTACATGACCATGATCTTGTCGGTAATGTCGGCGACGACGCCAAGGTCGTGCGTAATCATGATGATCGCGTTGCCGTTCTTCTGCTGCATCTCCTGCATGAGCTCGATGATCTGGGCCTGGATGGTGACGTCCAGGGCCGTGGTGGGCTCGTCGGCAATGAGGATGTCGGGGTCACAGGCAAGGGCCATGGCGATCATGACGCGCTGGCGCATGCCGCCGGAGAACTGGTGCGGATACTCCTTGACGCGCTGCTCGGGGTTAGGAATGCCCACGAGGTCAAGCAGCTCGATTGCACGCTTGAGCGCCTGGTCCTTGTTATAGCCCAGGTGCAGCATCATGCCCTCGGACATCTGACGGCCGATGGTGTAGACCGGGTTGAGCGAGGTCATGGGGTCCTGGAAGATCATGGCGATGTAGTTGCCACGGACGTCCTGCATCTCGCGCTCGGACATCTCCAAGAGCGAGCGGCCACGGTAGCGCACGTCGCCGCCCTCGATGCGTCCCGGAGGCATGTCGATCAGGCCCATGATGGTCATGGACGTGACGGACTTGCCCGAACCGGACTCACCGACCACGCCGAGGGTCTCGCCGCGGTCGAGGGTGTAGGTCACGCCATCGACGGCCTTGACGACGCCGTCCTGCGTGTGGAAGTACATCTTAAGGTCGTCGACCTCGAGGAGGTGGGAACCCTCAGGAACCGGCTGGTTCTTGAGGTTCATCTGGACCTTTTCCTTCTTCTTGTTAAACATAGCTCTTACGCATCCTTCATCTTGACGTCGAGGGCGTCGCGCAGGCCGTCACCAAGCAGGGTGAAGGCGAGCACCGTGGTCAGAATCGCCAGACCGGGCATGAGCATGAGCCAGGGCTCGGTGGCCAGGTAGGTCTGGCCGTCCTGGATCATGGTGCCCCACGAGGGGTCGGGCGGGACGACGCCCATGCCCAGGAAGGACAGGGCGCTCTCCGTCAGGATCGCGCCACCGATGTTCATGGTGGCGTAGACCACGATGGATGCGACGGAGTTGGGGAAGATGTGACGCGCGACGATGCGGACGTCGGAGGCTCCCATGGCGCGGGCCGCGTCCACGTAGTCGTTCTCCTTTACGGAGAGGATGGCGGAGCGGAAGACGCGCGCGATGGACGGCCATCCCAGGATACCGATGGCGATGAACACGTTCTGGATGCCCGACCCTATGACCGCCAACATGACGATGACGAACAGGGTGTATGGGAACGCCAGGAAGATGTCGGCCAGGCGCATGATGATCGTGTCCCAGATGCCGCCGTAGTAGGCCGCAAGCGCGCCCATGACCAGGCCGATAAGTGTGGAGATCGCGGTGGCCAGCACGCCGACGGCCAGAGAGATGCGCGCGCCGTAGATGACACGGCAGAGCACGTCGCGACCGAGGGTGTCGGTGCCAAAGGGGTGCTCGAGCGACGGCGGGAGGCGCGAGTTGGCCGTCATCGACGCGGTGTCGATCTCCGTGGGGTTGCCCAGGGTCTGCGGGACCCAGAGGTCAGCGGTGAGCGCGACGAGGACCATGAGGATGATCCAGATGGCGCCCAGGATGGCGAGCTTGTTGCGGCGCAGGCGGTTCCATGCGTCGCCCCAGAGGGTGCGAGACTTGCCTGAGCTCTGGCTCTTGTCGTCCTGAATGGGATCGGTGGGCTGGGTGGCAAAGGCTGCCGGGTTGTGCTCAGCGGCCATGTCGACCGAGGCGTCCAGGGCCTCGTCGGCTTCGGGCCTGAAGGTGTTGTCTTTTGGTGTCATGATCTCTCCCCTACGACTGATCCTTGGGCGCGCCGAACCTGATGCGAGGATCAAGGTAGGCGTAGCTCACGTCGACAAGCAGGTTGATGACCATGACGACGATGACAATGACGGTGACCGAGCCCATGACGATGGGCCAGTCGCGCTGCGTGATGGCGCGGTAGGTCTCATAGCCCACGCCCGGCCAGTTGAAGACCGTCTCGGTGAGGATGGCTCCGGCGAGCATGCCGCCAAAGTCGATACCGATATAGGTGATGACCGGGATGAGCGCGTTCTTGAGCGCGTGACGGCGGATAATGGCGCGCTTGGAGAGGCCCTTGGCCTTGGCCGTGCGGATGTAGTCCGCATTGAGGACCTCAAGCAGCTGGCTGCGCATGATGCGCGCGGAGTAGGCCGTGGAGATGGCCGCCAGCGTGAGCGCGGGCAGGATGTAATAGACCCAGTCCTGGAACTCGGCCGCCGGTCCACCCGCGCCAGAGACAGGAAGGTAGAAGGCGCCGCCCGTGACGTTCTTGAGGAAGACGCCAAAGAACAGCTGCAAGAGCATGCCCAGCCAGAACGCGGGCATGGCGACCATGATGGAGGTCATGAGGGTAACGAGTACGTCCCAGAACGAGTATCGTTTTATCGCCGATATCATTCCGGCACCTATTCCCAACACCGCCTCGAGTACGATGGCCACGAGTGCGAGGCGTACCGTGTAGGGGTACTTCTCCGCGAGGATCTCGGAGACTGGCATACCAGAGCGCTGGTACGAGTTGCCAAGATCACCATGGAGAAGGCCCACGAGATAAAGGCCGTAACGCTTCCACAGAGGCGTCTCGATGGTGTTGCCGGCGTCGTCATAGACGATGTTGCCGTCCCCATCGGTCTCGATGAGGTGGTAGGTGGCGCGCAGGTTGTTCTCCGTGACGGCGTCGAGTTTCTTCTCGCCCGCGATCAGCTTGATCGGGTCACCGGGGACGACGTTCTGCATGATGAACAGAATCAGCGTCACGCCGATGAACACGGGAATGAACTGAAGTATGCGCTTGGCTATGTACTTTCCCATTGACTGACTCTCCCTAAGGGCCGCGATGGCCCCCTTCCTTGGGCGCTGCCGCGGGAACGGCGAGCGCCACTATTTTACGGGCGAAGGGGGACGACAAGAGCTGCCGTCCCCCTGTCTCCCGTTGTGCCTGGTACTTAGGCCTTCATCTTGGCCTTGGCAAACTCGGCCTTGCCCTGCGGGTCGTAGTAGAACGACTCGAGCTTGGCGGAGCCGACGTGGTTGTGCGCGTAGAACATGATGGGAATGACCGGCATGTCGTTGGCGATCATCTGGTTGATGTCGCGGTAGGCCTGCTTGCGGGCATTCTCGTCGGTGATGGTGCGGGCCTTCTCGATGGCGGCATCAACCTCGGGGTTGTTGTACTTGGCGTAGTTGTTGTCCGCCGTGGAGAAGAAGTTGGGGTAGATGAAGTTGTCCATCGTGGGGTAGTCCGCGATCCAGCCAAGGCGGCCGATCTGGTAGTTGCCGTCACCAAGGGCGGTGAGGTAGGCAGCCCACTCCATGGAGCTCTGCTTGACCTTGAAGCCAGCGGCCTCGAGGTTGGCCTGGATGGAGGTCATGATGTCCTCGTGACCGCCGCCGGAGTTGTAGGACAGGGTGATCTCGGTGCCGGCGAGGCCGTTGTCGTCAACGAGCTTCTTGGCGGCGGCGGCGTCGTACTTGCAGTCGGCCCAGACGTTGCCGGCGTGCTCGTCGATCGCGGGCGGGAACATGCAGTCGGCAGGCTTGCGGGTGCCCTCGAAGAGGGTGTCGCAGATGGCCTGGCGATCGATGGCCAGCGAGATGGCGCGGCGGACGATGGGGTTAGACATGACGGGGTCGTTGTTGTTGAGCGTCAGGTAGTAGACGGAGGTCTCGGCGCCGGTGAGGACCTGCTTCTCGGGGGTGACGGTGTAGCCGTCCGCAGCCTCGCCGTACTTCTTCTTCATCTCGTCGACGCGACCAGAGGGGATCTGGCAGAAGTCCATGTTGCCGGCCTCGAACTCCTTGAACGCGGTCTCGGGGTCCTTCTGGATGGAGAAGTTGATGCCGTCGATATTGGCTTTTGTGCCATAGTAATCATCAAAACGAACAACATTGATGTAACGACCGCTCTCCCACTTGCCGTCCATCTTGAAGGGGCCGTTGCCGATGGGCGCGGTGAGGAAGCCGTTGGGGTCGTCGAGCGCGGCCTTGGGCACGGGCGCGAGCGCGGGGTGCGCGCAGACCAGCAGGAAGTCGGCCATAGGGGCGGTCAGGGTCACCTGGAGGGTGTAGTCGTCAACCGCAACGACACCCTCGAGCGACTTGGCGGTACCGGCCTGCATCTCCTTGGCGCCCTTGACGGGATCCAGGTGGTAGGCGATCTCGGAGGGGGTGGCCATGTTGGGATCGCAGATGCGCTCCCAGCCACGCTTGAAGGACTCGGCGTTCACGGGGTCGCCGTTGTGGAACTTGGCACCCTGGACCAGCTTGAAGGTGAAGACGTCGCCGGTCTCGTTGACGGTCCAGGACTCGGCGGCCTTGGGAACGACCTCCTGCTTGTCCCAGTCAAAGTCGGTCAGGGCATCGAACAGGATGTGCTCGACCTGCGTGCCCTCGGACTCCTGGGTGTTGTAGGGATCGATGGCGACGGGGTCATTGATGTAGAACTTGAGCGTTCCGCCAGAGGCGCCGCTGGTGGCAGCGTTGTTCTTGCCGCAAGCGGCAAGGGCGGTCAGCGCGCTGGCGGCAAGGGCGCCACCAACAAACGTGCGACGGTTCATGTTCGTGTTCAGTGCCATGTGCTTCCTCCAATTGTTGGAACAAATACACCGCCATCTATTGTCATCGTAAGGCTACATAATTGCAACAATCGAACTGCCAACGTAACGTTGGCGCAATACGAAAGGACGCCCAAGCGGGCGTCCAAGATGCATATGGTGGTGCTTTGCGTCTCCGGGGGTCTAGCCGTTGAGCGTGGCCAGCGGGAAGGTGAGCATGAACACCAGGCAGCAGATGCCAAAGAGGGAGGCAAAGATGATGGTCAGACGGTCGAGGTTCTTCTCCCAGACGCCCGAGCCGGCGCTGGCGTTGCTCATGCTGGCGGCGATCATCTCGGACACGCCGGTGCCCTTGCCAGAGTGCATAAGGACGAACAGGACGGTGCCGACGGCAGAGATGGCCCAAACGACCAGCAGAAAGATGTTGAGGACGCTCACGGATACTCCTTTGTGGTGCCGCTGTGCGGCGCTTGCATACAAGGTTGAATGGTAGCACAACGCGCGCGGCTGCACAGGGTGCACAAGATGCACGGCCGCCGGGCTGTGCCCCTCGGGCATGTTGCACAGGGGCGTTCGGCACCCGATGCCTTCGGCGCAGGTGGCAGGCTGCGGAACTCGGGCTGCAAAGAGCGCAGCCCTCAAACAGTCCTCGCCTCCCGCCACCTGCGCCTGTCGGCATCTGCCTCACCGGGCCCCTGCGGCACTGTGCCCAAGGGCACAGCCCCGCGGCCGTGCATCTTGTGTGAGCACAGGGGACAGTTCTGTGTGCACCGCACCCTGAGCACAGGGGACAGTTCTGTGTGCACCGCACCCCAGGTGCACACAGAACTGTCCCCTGTGCTCATGCTCACATCTTGTGCACCCTGTGCAGCCGCGCGCGTTGTGCTACCATTCAACCTTGTATGCAAG
>CAJOGH010000041.1 GCA_905233865.1 uncultured Atopobiaceae bacterium | reverse complement strand
GCTCGTCAACTGGGCTTTTGTCGACAAGAGCCTCCAAAGTGTATGTTCGTGACAAATCAACACGGCAATAGCCGTTCCTTGTACGGCGTGCATACTGTGCAGGTCCCACAACCGATTTCCTTGTACGACGTGCACACTGTGCAGGTTTGAGAGTCCGTAGGCACCGCTGCCGTGTGGGCACTTCGCTCTTGTCGCCCTATTGTTAACCCTGTGAAACTCTGGTGCTCCTTATAGAGTTAGCTAGCGTTAACATTGCTGCGACAAGACGAATTGCAACCGAAGGCAGCAACAGATGCACGACACGCAAGATGGGCAGGCGGCGGATGCGTTTTTGACCGTCCGCGGCCTGTGCAAGCACTATGGCGAGGATGACGCGCGGCTCGACGTGCTCAAGAACATAGACCTCGAGGTCGAACGTGGGGAGATCTGCGTCCTTCTGGGCCCGTCGGGCTCGGGCAAGTCCACCTTCCTCAACATCATCGGCGGCCTCGAGCACGCCGACTCCGGGCACGTCGTCATAGACGGCGAGGACCTCTGCGCCATGAAGGACCGCGAGCTGGACGAGTACCGCAGGAGGCAGCTCGGGTTCGTGTTCCAGTTCTACAACCTCATCGGCGACCTCACCGTGCGGGAGAACATCGAGGTATGCGAGCACATCTCCGCGAACCCGCTGGACATGGACGACCTCCTGGAGTCGCTGGGGCTTGCCGACCACCAGCGCAAGTTTCCCTCGCAGGTCTCCGGCGGCCAGCAGCAACGCTGTGCCATTGGGCGTGCCCTCGTCAAGAACCCGAGCCTCCTTTTGTGCGACGAGCCCACGGGCGCGCTGGATTACAAGACGTCCAAGGAGATCCTCGCCCTGATCGAGGAGGTCAACCGCCGCTATGGGTGCACGGTCGTCATCGTGACGCACAACGACGCAATCAGGCGCATGGCCCATCGCGTGTTGCGCCTGCGCGACGGGCAGCTCGTGGAAGACGTTCGCAACCAGAGCCCCGTGCCTGCGTCCGAGCTCGAGTGGTAGAAAGGTCGGTTTCGTGTCACCCCTCTCCAAGCGCCTTCCCCGTGAGTTCAAGTCCAACCTGGGCAAGTGGCTGGGCATCATAGTCCTGCTCGTCCTGACCATCTCACTCGTGGCTGGCTTCCTCATGGCCGCCACGTCCATCCACCAGATCCTCGACGCGAGTGACGCCACGTACGACATCGAGGACGCACGTCTGACGTGCTCGTTCAAGATGGGCGACGATGCCGTTCAGACGGTCGAGTCACACGGCGTGGACGTCTACGAGAACTTTAGCTACGACGTGGCTCTTATCGCCCACGACAGCAGTGCGGAGATGAGCGCACGCGTTCACAAGGTGCGCCAGGCGGTCGACCGCGCCGCCTACTTTGAGGGCACCGCTCCTACGAGTGCGGACCAGATCGCCCTCGACCGCGTGTTCTGTTCCAACCACGGCATCAGGGTCGGCGATGTCGTGCGCGTGGCAGGCCACGACATGACCGTGAGCGGCATCATGTCGCTCAGCGACTACCAGGCGCTGTTCCAAAAGAACACCGACTTCGTGTTCAACGCCCAGACCTTTACCACCGCCGAACTCTCGGACGAGGGCTTCGCGCTCATGGACGGCCAGAGCTGCTCCTACACCTACTCCCTCGTCATGCACGACAAGAGCCTCGATGACGCCGCCCGTACCGACCTGGAACAGGACATCATGGACACCCTCAAGGACAAGGGCGTCGTCGTCACCGACTTTGTCGACAAGAGCGCGAACAACGGCATAGGCTACGCAAAGGACGACGTCGAGGGCGACACGCTCATGTGGACCGTGATGCTCTACCTCATGGTCGTCATTCTGGCGTTTGTGTTCGTCGTGCTGACCTCGAGCACCATCGATGCGGAGAGCGCCGTCATAGGGACACTGCTGGCCTCCGGCTACCGCAAGCGCGAGCTGCTTGCCCACTACATCGCGCTGCCCATGGCCTCGGGCATCGTCGGCGCCGCGCTTGGCAACATCCTTGGCTACGCCTTTTGCATCGACGCCATGTCGGGGCTCTACTACAACAGCTATAGCCTCCCGCCCTATCACACCATCTGGGACTGGGGCGTGTTCTTCCAGTCCACACTGCTCCCGCTCGCAATACTCTTTGTGGTGACGCTCGTGGGGCTCGCACGGAAGCTCCGTTGCACGCCGCTGCAGTTCCTGCGGCGCGAGACCTCCAAGCGCTCGCGCAAGGGCGGCCACGCTCTCCCGGCCTCCCTGCGCTTCCAAACCCGCTTTAGGCTGCGCGTGTTCGGTCGCAACCTGTCGTCCTTCTCGACACTGTTCGTGGGCATCCTCTTTGCGTCTCTCCTTTTGCTCTTTGGCTTCTGCCTCCTGCCGACCGTTGACCACTATGCCGAGTCGCTGGCGCAGAGCCTTGTTTCCGCCCACGCCTACACCCTCAAGACGCCGCTCGAGCTTGACGGCACGCCGGAACAGCGTCAGATGTACGCCGCGGCACTCAGGCTCGCCGACGGCGTAGACATGTCCCGCGTGAACAAGGACGAGGTCAAGGACCTGATGGCAAGCTACCTCGAGGATAAGGTTGCCGATGGCGTCAGGGGCCAGGTGGAGGACAGGTTCAACGAGAGCGCCCTCGAGCGCATCGTGAGGGGCAAGGTGGAGGGCCTTCTTGACGAGGACGCGCTCCAGCAGACCGTGACCTCGCGGCTCACCTTTGACCCCTCGCCCGAGAAGCTCGCCGGGCTTGTGGCACAGGGCGTTGACGTGGAGCGTCTTGGCGCGGCCACCTCTGACCCCGGCTCGCTTTCCCAAGACGACCTCGCGCTCCTCGTTGAGGCAGGCATCGTCGGCCCGCGCTACGTGAGCCTGGACGACTACGGTCTGGGCACCGTCGACATCCTTGATGACTCGGGCGCGGGGCTCGATGGGATCGACGCTGCGGGCATCGACTGGGGCGCGCTCGTGGATGACGGCATCATGCGCTCGTCCACCATCGACCTGACGTACTGGGGACTGGGTCGCATCGACCTTGCCAGCGGCGCGGACCTCTCCGCACAGCTCGACTCCGTCGACGCACAGAACCTTCCCTGGGACCGCCTCGTGCGCTCCGGCATCTTGACCAGCTCGGTCGTCGACCTGAGCAACTATGGGCTGGGCGAGGTCGACCTTGCGACCTTTGACGCTGACAACATCAGCTTTGACGACATCGACTTTGCAACCTTTGACGTCGACGCACTCGACTTTGGCGCCATCGGGCTTGGCTCCCTTGACCTTGGCGGGATGTCGCGCCGCGAGTTCTTTGAGCTCCTGCAACAGGCGTCCAAGATAGACGAGGACGCCCACGTGGTGAACACGCAGGAGAACAGCCCCGAGGCCATAGCCTCTGCCGAGAAGTACGTGGCCTCGCAGCTCGAGTTCGCGCGCGGGGGCGACAACGGCTTCGAGAGCGTCACGCTCTATGGCATCATGCCCGACTCGCGCTACTACACGGACCTCACGCTTCCCTCCGGCGGCATCATGGCGGGACGAGGTCTCATGGCCAAGTTTGGGCTGCACCTTGGCGACACCGTCGAGTTGTTTGACAAGTACGAGAACGCCACCTACCGTCTTCCCATCGAGGGCGTCTGGGGCAACGATGGGACCATGAGCGTCTACATGCCCCTGGGGGCGGCCAACGAGCTGCTTGGCAAGGACGCGGACTTCTTTAGCGGGTACCTGAGCGACGAGCCCCTCGCGCTTGACGAGCGCTACGTGGCGGGAGACCTCACGCCCGACCAGATGGACAAGATCGCTAGCCAGATGCAGGACTCGATGGGCGGCATGATGGGCGTGTTCGTCGGGGTGGCGGTTGCCGTGTACGTCGTCCTCATGTACCTGCTCACCAAGACGGTGATCGAGCACAACGCGCGCGCAATCTCCTACATGAAGGTCTTTGGCTACCGCACCCGGGAGATCAACAGGCTCTACCTGAGGTCCATCTCGCAGACCGTCGTCGTGTCGCTTGTCGTGGCGATTCCCATCGTCGTCGCTCTTATCGTCCTGCTCGTGAAGGTCGTCTTCATGCGCTACAACGGCAACTTCGTGGTGACGCTGCCATACGACCGACTGCTTTTGGAGATAGCGCTTGGCCTTGCCTGCTACGCGCTCGTGGCCGTCGTCCACGCGCGCAGGATCAGACGCGTGCCACTCGCGCTAGCGCTCAAGGTCCAGGAGTAGACAGAGCCAGCAAGGAGCGCCGAGCCTGCCCCCGATTGGTATGAAAAAAGGCCGCCACAAGTGTGGCGGCCTTCCTAGTGCATATGGGGCACGAACTACTTGTTCATGGCCTCCTCGACGGCGACGGCGCACGCAACGGTGCAGCCGACCATCGGGTTGTTGCCCATGCCAATGAGGCCCATCATGTCCACGTGCGCGGGGACGGAGGAGGAGCCAGCGAACTGGGCGCTGGAGTGCATGCGGCCCATGGTGTCGGTCATGCCATAGGAGGCGGGGCCGGCAGCCATGTTGTCCGGGTGCAGGGTACGGCCAGTGCCGCCACCAGAGGCGACGGAGAAGTACTTCTTGCCAGCGAGCGTGCGCTCCTTGAAGTACGTGCCGGCGACCGGGTGCTGGAAGCGGGTCGGGTTGGTGGAGTTGCCCGTAATGGAGATGTCAACGTTCTCGTGCCACATGATGGCAACGCCCTCGCGGACGTCGTCGGCGCCGTAGCAGTTGACCTTGGCGCGGGGACCATCGGAGTACGGGATGGTCTTGACGACCTCGAGCTCAGACGTAAAGTAGTCAAACTTGGTCTGGACATAGGTGAAGCCGTTGATGCGGGCGATGATCTGGGCGGCGTCCTTGCCCAGGCCGTTCAGGATGACGCGGAGGGGCTTCTTGCGAGCCTTGTTGGCGTTGTTGGCAATGCCGATGGCGCCCTCAGCGGCAGCGAAGGACTCGTGGCCAGCCAGGAAGGCGAAGCACTCGGTGTCCTCGCCCAGAAGCATGGCGCCCAGGTTGCCGTGGCCCAGACCGACCTTGCGGTCCTCGGCAACGGAGCCGGGGACGCAGAAGGACTGGAGGCCGATGCCAATGGCGGCAGCGGCGTCGGCGGCGGTGGTGCAGCCCTTCTTCACAGCGATGGCGCAGCCCACGGTGTAGGCCCAGGCAGCGTTCTCGAAGGCGATGGACTGGATGTCCTTGGTGATCTCGTAGGGGTCAAAGCCCTTGTCGGTGCAGATCTGGCGGGCCTCCTCAAGAGAGGCGATGCCATACTCGTCGAGCGTCTTGGTAATCTTGTCGATGCGGCGCTCGTAACCCTCAAACGTAACAGACATGGTTTACCTCCCTTTCTCTACTCGTCGCGCGGGTCGATGACCTTGGCGGGGTTATCCCACTGGCCGTAGCGGCCAATGGCCTTCTCGTACGCCTCGTTGGCGTCGACGCCCTTCTTGATGTTCTCGGCCATGATGCCAAAGTTGACGTACTCAAAGCCGATGATCTCGTTGTCCGCGTTAAGAGCGATGTGCGTGACGTAGCCCTGGGCGAGCTCGAGGTAGCGCGCACCCTTAGCCTTGGTGCCGTAGGTGGTGCCGATCATGGAGCGGAGACCCTTGCCGAGGTCGTCGAGGCCAGCGCCCACGGGCAGGCCGTCCTCGGAGAACGCGGTCTGCGTGCGGCCGTAGACGATCTGCAGGAACAGCTCGCGCATGGCGACGTTGATGGCGTCGCAGACGAGGTCGGTGTTGAGAGCCTCAAGGATGGTCTTGCCGGGAAGGATCTCGGCGGCCATGGCGGCGGAGTGGGTCATGCCCGAGCAGCCAATGGTCTCGACGAGGGCCTCCTCGATGACACCGTCCTTGACGTTGAGGCTCAGCTTGCAGGCACCCTGCTGAGGGGCACACCAGCCAATGCCGTGCGTGTAGCCGGAGATGTCAGAGACCTCCTTGGCCTGAACCCACTTTCCCTCCTCGGGGATGGGCGCGGGCCCATGGTATGCACCCTTGGCAACAGGGCACATGTTCTCCACTTCCACTGAATACTGCATGGTTCTCCTCTCCACCTTAACTTGCACCCGGCCGCTACCGGATGCTTTGTTACACAGCTCCGGCGCAAAACGCGCGCCTATGACACAAAGTTTACGGCACGTCCACTCACAAATCGCACACACGGAGGTAAGTACAAATACAGAACAAATCTCGGAAGCCCTCACTGCGTTTTGGTGCCCATTTGACCCTCCCCACACGACCAGAAGCCGCCTGCGACGACAAAGCCCCAGGTTTCCAACGGCAGCAATGCGGTCCCTCACCCGCCAGAAGGGTCAATTAGGTACCAAAACGCAGATGCCCGGCCTATCGCACCTGTCCCCATTATCACGTGCGCTAAGCTAGGGCAGGAAGGGAGCGCACATGGCACACAAGGTCCTCTACTACACCATCAAGGGCGACAAGAGCAAGGCTCAGCGCATCCTCGACGAGTGGGGGTTGGGCAGCGAGATCGAGCTCGTGGGCGTGGCGCACCCGACAGGCGTGAGCCCGACGCCTGAGCTCATGGCCGGCTGCGAGTCCATCGTGGGTGAGAACGCGCCCATGCGCGCGGAACAGCTGCGCGCCGCCCACGAGGCGGGCGTGCGCCTGTACGCGAGCCTCTCCATTGGCACCAACCACATCGACCTTGACGAGGCGCGCAGGCTGGGAATCGCGGTGACGACATGTCCTGGCTACTGCTCGCGCGACGTGGCGCTCCACGCCGTGGCTCTCATGCTCGACCTGATGCGGCGTGTGAGCATAAGCCACCGCCAGGTACTCGACGGCATATGGGCGCCGCGCGAGGGCTACATGCCCGTTCGCCCCGACGGCCTCACGTGTGGCCTGGTCTTCTTTGGCGGCATCGCGCGCGAGGTGGCACCACTCGCGCAAGCACTGGGGATGAGAGTACTCGTGTGGGCGCCCACCAAGAGCGCGGAAGAGCTCGCCGCCGCGGGCTGTGCCAAGGCCGAGAGCCTGGACGAGCTGCTGGCTGCTTCCGACGTCGTGAGTCTCCACTGCCCGCTGATCCCCCAGACCGAGCGGCTCATAGGTGCGCGCGAGCTGGCGCTCATGAAGCCGACGGCCTTTCTCGTGAACACCGCTCGCGGTGCCGTCGTGGACGAGGACGCTCTCGTGGACGCCCTCGACAACGGCACCATATGCGCGGCCGGCATCGACGTGATGGTCCACGACCACGAGCCGGAGCTCCTGAACCAGCGCCTGCTGCGCCACCCGCAGTGCGTGGTCACGCCCCACACGGCCTATGTGAGCGAGCCTGCGGACGACGCGCTGCGCAGGATGGGCATGGAGGCCGTGGCCGCCCTCGTGAGGGGCGAGCCCCTCCCCTACCTGGTGTAGGCGCACGGCAGCCGCTACAGCAGCGAGTAGCCCATAAGGTAGTTGTCGACCTCGGCGGCACAGGCGCGGCCCTCGGCGATTCCCCAGACCACGAGCGACTGGCCACGGCGCATGTCGCCGGCGCAGAACACCTTCTCCTGCGTGGTGGCGTGGCCATCGCCCGCGCATACCACACGCCCCCGCTCGTCGAGCTCCAGGCCAAAGGCGCGCGAGACATACTTCTGCGCGCCCACAAAGCCGGCCGCGATGAGCAGGAGCTGACAGGGAAGCGTCTCCTCGCTGCCCTTGACCGGAACCATGCTCACGCGTCCCGTCTTCTTGTCGCGCTTGGGCTCAAGGCGAACGGTCGTCACGGCGCAGAGGTTACCCTCGTCGTCGGCATGGAACTCGCTCACCGTGGTC
>CAJOGH010000040.1 GCA_905233865.1 uncultured Atopobiaceae bacterium | reverse complement strand
CGATGAGGCCTACCCCCGGGGTAGCTACCGGGGGTAGGCCGACCTGTGAAAAATCAACCTGGGAGACCTAGTTGACAGGACGATGGGCATATGAGGGACTAGCTCCGCGTCGGCGCAGCCTGCCGCCCACACCGAAGGCATCGGGTGCCGAACGCTCCTGCGCCAACATGGTAACCGGGGCATGACCCTGACGTGGCAACAACATGGAAGACGTGGCCCAACAATGACCTGGCTATGCAACAAAGGGGGTGGCCGAAGCCACCCCCTTGAAGGTCGTACTATGCGATGCGGATCTTAGAACTCAGCGCCGCACTTCTTGCAGACGCGGACCTTGCCCTCGGCGTTGGTGCCGTGACCAACGCGGGTGGGCTTGCCGCACTTGGGGCAGACGAGGGCGACGTTGGACACGTCGATCGCAGCCTCCTGCTCGACGATGCCACCCTGCTGGCCCATCTGGTTGGGGCGGACGGCCTTCTTGACCACGGCCACGCCCTCGACGATAACCTTGCGCTCGGCGGGGATGGCGCGCAGGACGTTGGCCTGGACACCCTTGTCCTTGCCGGAGATGACCTCGACCAGGTCACCCTTCTTGATGTTCATCTTTGCCATGCTGCTCGGCCTCCTTAGAGCGTCTCGGGTGCGAGCGAGACGATCTTCATGTACTTGTGGTCGCGCAGCTCGCGGGCGACAGGCCCAAAGATACGCGTGCCGACCGGGTTGCCATCCTTGTTGATGATGACGCAGGCGTTCTGGTCAAAGCGGATGTAGGAGCCGTCCTTGCGGCGGATCTCCTTCTTGGTGCGCACGACAACGCAGCGCACGACGTCACCCTTCTTGACAGAACCGTTGGGCGTGGCCTCCTGAACAGCGCAGATGATGACGTCGGCGATGCCGGCGTAACGACGCTTGGAGCCGCCCAGGACCTTGATGCACTTCACACGACGCGCGCCAGAGTTGTCGGCGACGGTGAGCATGCTCTCCATCTGGATCATTGGAAGTCCTTCCAAACTTGAGTGCTATCAGAGGTGCGCCCAGACGTGCGACGCACATGATTTGCACGGGTCAACTTACTTGGCGCGCTCGACGACCTCGACCAGGCGCCAACGCTTGGTCTTGGACAGAGGGCGGGTCTCCATGACGGTGACGGTGTCGCCGAGACCGGCGGTGCCCTCCTCGTCGTGGACGTGCAGCTTCTTGGTGCTGGTCATCATCTTGCCGTACTTGGGGTGCGGCTTGCGCTCGCGGATCTCGACGGAGATCGTCTTCTGCCCGGAGAGGGAGACGACGACGCCCGTGCGGAGCTTGCGCGCGTTCCTGTTCTCAGTATCGCTCATGTCTTCCTACTCTCGTCTAGTTCTGCGCCTTGGCGGCAGCGATCTCGCGGGCACGCATCTCGGTCTGGATACGAGCGATGTCACGCTTGACGGTCGTCACGCGGGCGGTGTTGTCAAGCTGGCTCGTGGCCATCTGGAAGCGCAGGTTAAAGAGCTCCGCGCGGCTCTCCTCGAGCTTGGAGGCGAGCTCCTCGTTGGTGAGCTCTCGAATCTCAGTGGACTTCATGCTTACTCCTCCCCGTCCGTGGTGGCGCGGGAGACGATCTTGGTCTTGATGGGCAGCTTGTGCTGGGCAAGGCGGAGGGCCTCCTTGGCAACCTCTTCCTCGACGCCGGCAACCTCGAACATGATGCGGCCGGGCTTGACGACGGCCACCCACTCCTCGGGGTTACCCTTACCCGAGCCCATGCGGGTCTCCGCGGGCTTCTTGGTGATGGGCTTGTCCGGGAAGATGGTGATCCAGACGTTACCGCCACGCTTCATGTAACGGGTGATGGCAACACGGGCAGCCTCGATCTGGCGGTTGGTGATCCAGTGGGCCTCCTGGGCCTGGATGCCGTACTCGCCAAAGTGCAGGGTGGTGTTGCCCTTGGCGCGGCCCTTCATGGAGCCACGCTGGACCTTACGGTGCAGAACTCGCTTAGGCGCTAGCATTAGTTGCTCCTCCTATCACGACGACGGGGGCGGCTGGAGCCCTCGAGCGCGGGGTTGGGGGCAGGCTGGCCGGGCAGAACCTCGCCCACGTAGATCCAGACCTTCACGCCGCAGGCACCCATGGTGGTGCGAGCGGTGGCCTCGCCGTAGTCAATCTTGGCGCGCAGCGTGTGCAGGGGCACGCGACCCTCGCGGTACCACTCACGACGGCCCATCTCAGCGCCGCCCAGACGGCCGGAGCACTGGATACGGATGCCCTTGGCGCCGGACTTGCGGGCGCTCTGGACGGCCTTGCGCATGGCGCGACGGAAGGCGATGCGGCCCTCGAGCTGCTCGGCGATGGACTGAGCAACGAGGTTGGCGTCGAGCTCAGGACGCTTGATCTCGATGACGTCGACGGACACCTGGCCCTGGCCGACGCCGGCGATCTTCTCGAGCTCGCCACGGAGGGCGTCGATCTCGGAGCCCTTGCGGCCGATGACGATACCGGGGCGCGCGGAGTAGATGGTGATCTTCACCTTGTCGCCGGCGCGCTCGATCTCCACGCGGGAGAGGGCGGCGCGCTCGAGGCGCTTGGCGAGGAACTTGCGGATCTTGAGGTCGTTGCCGAGGGTCTCGGCGTAGTTCTTATCGGCATACCAGCGGGAACGCCAGTTCTCGGTGACGCCGAGACGGAACCCAGTAGGGTGGACTTTCTGACCCATTGTTGCTTACGCCTCCTTTCGAGGTGCGACGGTGATGGTGATGTGGCTGGTGCGCTTGTTGATGCGCGAGGCCGAGCCCTTGGCGCGAGGACGGATGCGCTTGAGCGTGGGGCCCTCGTCGACGTAGGCGCGGACGATCACGAGGTCGTCGCCGCGCAGGCCGTTGTTGTTCTCGGCGTTGGCCACGGCAGAGCGCAGGACCTTCTCGACATCAGTGGAGACGGCGCGCTCGGAGAACGCGAGGATCTCCATGGCCTTCTCGACGGACTTGCCACGGACCTGGTCGACGACCAGGCGAGCCTTGCGAGGAGCCACACGGACGTACTTGGCGGTGGCGCTGACCTCGTTGGGAGCGGTGTTCTTGGACATGTGTTACTTACCTCCCCCTACTTCTCGCGGTGGCCACGGAACGTACGCGTGGGCGCGAACTCGCCCAGCTTGTGGCCAACCATGGACTCGGTGACATACACGGGCACGTGCTTGCGGCCGTCGTGAACGGCAATCGTGTGACCGACCATCTCGGGGAAGATGGTGGAGGAACGCGACCAGGTCGTGATGACGTCCTTGGTACCAGCCTCGTTCTGAGCGGCGACACGCGCGAGGAGGCGAGTCTCCACAAACGGGCCCTTCTTGAGACTTCTGCTCATGCTTGGTTCTCCTTAACGTGTTGCTACTACTTCGTCTTGCGACGACGGATGATGAGGCGGTTGCTGGCCTTCTTGGGGTTGCGCGTCTTGGCACCCTTGGAAGGCTTGCCCCAGGGCGAGACGGACGGACGGCCAGAGGTGTGGTTCTTGCCCTCGCCGCCGCCGTGCGGGTGGTCGACGGGGTTCATGACGGTACCACGGACGGTGGGACGGACGCCCTTCCAGCGGCTACGGCCGGCCTTGCCGATCACGATGTTGGAGTGGTCGGCGTTGCCAACCTCACCGATCGTGGCGCGGCAGGTGTCCAGGACGCGGCGCATCTCGGAAGAGGGCATGCGCAGGACGGCGTAGCCGCCCTCCTTGCCCATCAGCTGGATGGAGGTGCCAGCGGAACGGGCAATGGCAGCGCCCTTGCCAGGCTGGAACTCCACGGCGTGGACGAGCGTACCCACGGGGATGGCCGAGAGGGGCAGGCAGTTGCCGGGCTTGATGTCGACGTCCTCACCAGACTCGACCATGTCGCCCACGTGCAGGCCCTTGGGCGCCAGGATGTAGGCCTTGGCGCCATCGACGTAGTGCAGCAGCGCAATGCGAGCAGAGCGGTTGGGGTCATACTCGATCGTGGCGACCTTGGCGGGCACACCATCCTTGTTGCGCTTGAAGTCAATGCGACGGTACTTACGCTTGTGGCCGCCACCCTGGTGACGGGTGGTGATGCGACCGTTGTTGTTCCGACCGGCCTTCTTAGGCAGCGGCTCGAGAAGGCTCTTCTCGGGCTTGTCCGTCGTGATCTCCTCAAAGTCAGAGATCGTCTGGAAGCGACGGCCAGCGCTGGTCGGCTTGAGGTGCTTAACTCCCATGTCTTTCTTCCCTTTCTTACTTGTCCGTTAGCCAGCCCGCCCAAGGGTGTGGCGAACTGACGCCGGATTACCACGGTGCCGCGCGTATCGCTTTGTGCGGCAGATACCCCGCACCAGTGAGGTGCGGGGGTTAGTGCTTACTCCTCGGCAGCGGTGTTGTTGCCAAAGATCTCGATCGTGTCGCCCTCGGCGACGGTCACGACGGCCTTCTTCCAGGAACGGGTCTTGCCGGCAACATAGCGCACGCGCTTGTTCTTGGGCTTGACGTTCATGGTGTTGACCTTGACCACGTGGACGCCAAAGAGCTTCTCCACGGCCGCGGCGATCTCCTCCTTGGGAGCCTGCTTGGCAACCTCGAAGGTGTACTTGTTCTGACCCATGAGGTCAAAGGAACGCTCGGAGACGATCGGGCGGATGATGACGTTGTAGGCGGAGTTCATTAGCTGAGCACCTCCTCGAGCTGCTTGGCGACCTCGACGGGCATGACGAGGGCGGCGTTGTCGATGAGGTTCTCGGCACCGGCCTCGCTCACGCCGATGACGCGGACGCGCTCGATGTTGCGGAACGAGAGGAAGGTGTTGACGTCATCGTCGGTCACGACGACGGTCACGCGCTTGCCGGCAACCTCGAGGGCCTCCAGCAGAGCCACGGCCTGCTTGGTAGAGGGCTTCTCGAAGGAGAGCTCGTCGACGACGATGAGCTCGTTGTCGGCCAGCTTGCCGGAAAGGACGGAACGCATGGCAAGCTTGACCATCTTGGAGTTGATGCGCTTGTTGTGCGTACGGGGGGTGGGGCCAAAGACGACGCCACCGCCGGCCCACTGCGGGGCGCGGATGGTGCCCTGGCGGGCACGACCGGTGCCCTTCTGACGCCAAGGCTTGACGCCGCCGCCGGAGACGGCGGAGCGGTTCTTGACGGCGTGGGTGCCCTGACGCCTGGAGGACGCCTGGCAGGTCACGACCTGGTGGGTGGTGGGGATGTTGGGCTCAATGCCGTAAACGTCAGAGGAAAGCTCGAGGGTCGTAGCCTTCTTGCCCTCCGCGTTCTTAACTTCGATCTTGGACATCTTTTATCTCCTTGAAAGCCTAAAGGTTTGTTGTCGGGGCCCTTAGGCCATGCGGATCGCGACGAGGGCGTTCTTGCCACCGGGCACGGCACCCTTGATGAGCATGAGGTTCTGCTCGGCGTCAACGCGAACCAGCTTGAGGTTCTTGACGGTGACGCGCTCGTCGCCCATGTGGCCAGCCATGTGGAGGCCCTTGCGGACGCGGGCGGGGTAGGCGCACTGGCCGATGGAGCCGGGCTTGCGCTGGTTGCGCGAACCGTGCGTCATGGGGCCACGGGAGAAGTTCCAGCGCTTGATGGTGCCCTGGAAGCCCTTGCCCTTGGAGGTGCCGGTCACGTCGACAGCGGTGACCTCGGCGAAGTCAGCCACGGTGACCTGGTCGCCCGTGTTGTGCTCCTCGCCGTTCTCGACGCGAACCTCGCGCAGGTAGCGCATGGGCTCGACGCCAGCCTTGGCAAAGTGACCAGCCATGGGCTTGTTGAGGCGGTTGGACTTGATGTCGCCAAAGCCAATCTGGACGGCATCGTAACCGTCGGTGGCCTTGGTCTTGACCTGCGACACCGTGCAGGGGCCTGCCTGGATGACGGTGACGGGGACGACGTTGTCCTCCTCGTCAAACACCTGCGTCATCCCGATCTTGCGGCCGAGAATCGTGTTGACCATTCCAATTCCTTACACTCGCGTGGTCATGGGACTCCTTGGCCGCACTCGCGACCATCCCCAGCGGACCACTTCCTCTGGATTGCTGCACATAGACATAGCTATGCCCATAGAGCAGCTGCACTATCTTACACGCGCGCTACCCACTTCACAATTCTTTCTCATTGTTTTTTGAGTGCCCTGAGCAGGGCTTGCCGTATCCGCTGGCTCGGGCGTATCGCGCGGGGCGCTCATGCAAGATTGCCAGCTTTCACCTGTGCCTTTCGCACAGAACGGCAATGTTTGGGTGTCGTATTGTGCAACGAACGGGGCGACAAGAGCGTGGAGCCCGCGGAGCCGCAGGTAGACGAGGCGCGCCACAAGCGGGCTCTTGTCGGCCCGCATAAGACTTTTAAGAGACAAGTGGACGGAGTATTTGTCTCTTAAGACTTTTATGGAGCGCATGGCGAGAAGAGCATGCTAACGGCAGCCGCCCTGCCGAGGGGGGTGCGGCAGGGCGGCAGAGAGGGGGCGAATATGGGCGCTTCCTGGTCTTAAGCCTTGCGAGCCCTCATTCGGCCGGCGACAAGCCGCCACGCGAAGAACGCCGCGATGCAGACCCCCGAAGCCACCGCGCCCGCGGCAAGCCCCGGGTTGTGGTACTCAAGGCGCACCTCGTGCTCACCCGCGGGAACGCGCACGGCGCACAGCCCCTCGTACGCGGGTACGACCTCGGCCTGGGCACCATCGACCGTGGCACTCCAGCCCTTGTCATACCCGAGCGAGCACACCACGAGCGTGTCACGATTAGTCGAGCAGCCCATGCTCACCGCCCCATCGGCCACGTTCACGTCATGCGCCACGCTCTTGTCGATATGGGCAAGCGCCTGTGTGGCGGAAGCCGCGTCGTAGGTCACCGCATACGCGATCTCGTTGGCATCGTCGGTCTCGTAGAAGTGGCGAATCTCCTTCCAACGCCTGACGTGCACGGCGGTGGCAAAGTTGTCACCAAGCTCGATGCGGACCTCGACCTTCTGGCCGGCAGCATAGTCACCGGCATACATGACGTTGTTGTCAAAGTTGAAGCCGCAGGACTGGAGGACGCGTCCGTCCACGACCACCTTGGAGATGGTCTGGAAGTGGCCCTCCTGGGCGGCGTGGCTCACTGCGGGAAGGTACAAGTAGAGCGGTCCGTCCTTGGCGGTCGTCACGGTCACGGCTCGCACATTGCCGTCAACGTCGTCGGCAGGAGAGATTACACCCGAGGCCGGCGTGAACACACCACTCACGTCGGCACCCGTGGCGTCGCCAAGGACAGCGAGCTGGTTGGCAAACGGACCGTCGGCAGCCTCGGACCAGGTGACCGCACCCGACGCGCCCTCCGCGGCACCCCAGGCAAAGGGCAGGCGGTTCTCACAAGAGTAGATGTCGTAGCCCTCGAGCTGAGAAGGACCCACGAGCGTCAAGCCCGGGCCCTGCACGCGATCGACGATGGCGTCCACGCCCAGGATAGGGTCGACCGCAGGCTGGGGCGTGTTGTAGGCATAGCCAAAGATGGCCTTGTCAGAGGTGAAGTAGCCAAGGTGGCGCCAGAGCGACTGCGTGACACCGTGAACCGTGGAGGTGTACTCCGTCATGGACTGCATGCCAACGGCCAGGCCCTCGGTGGTGGTGGGGCCACCGTCTCGACGGTCGCCGCGATAGCTCGCGCCAACCACGCCCACGAGCGGCGCGGGGTCAGCCGGGTCACTCACGAGCGCGGCGGCCTGCTCGTGCGTCGCCGACAGCTTGCCCCAGTACTGGCCGTAGGTGTCCACGGCATAGTCGCGCGAGGAAAACGCCACCTGCGCGTTGACGTAGCTCTCGCCAAAGACCGCGCCGACGATCACGAGCGACGCAGTGAAAAGCATTCTCTTCATTTCTTTCTTTCTCC
>CAJOGH010000039.1 GCA_905233865.1 uncultured Atopobiaceae bacterium | reverse complement strand
ACATCTCTCTCGGGTATGGTTTTCTGGACCGACAACAACAACACGGGTCACACACGTCCCAAGAGCGTTACCGTCAATCTGCTCAAGGACGGGGAGCAAATCGACTCAAAAGAAGTGACCCAGGACGACGATGGGCACTGGTATATCAATTTCACTGTGCCTGGCACGTATGAGGAAGGCAGCTATTCTGCTACCCAAGACCCCATTGAGGGATACACCACAATAGCCTATCCAATGACCGACACGGCTGCTTCGATTGTCATAAGCAATGTGTTGGAGGAACACGAGCATACGCACGAGACAAAGACCACCACGCTGCTCGAGCCTACGTGCACGACAAAGGGTGTGCGTATGGTTGTCGATCAATGCAAGGAATGTGGTGAGGTCTTCTCGGCTACGCGTGAGGAAATCCCCGAGCTCGGTCATGACTGGGGTGATTGGGAGGTGATCGTCGAGGCCACCGAGACTCGCATGGGCTATGAGAGGCGTACGTGCAAGCGCGACAGGAACCACGTGGAGGTGCGAACGATCCCCAAGGTTGGACACACGCACGCTCTTGTCCACGTAAGCGCCATTCCTGCCACATGCACAGAGGATGGCATCAACGAGTACTGGGTCTGCTCTGGCGGCGACGACCCCTGCGGCCTGCGCTTTGCCGACGCGGAAGGCACCGAGTGGATCCACGAGGAGGCCACGGTGGCCCACGCGCTCGGCCACGACTGGGGCGATTGGGAGGTCGTAACGCCGGCGACCGAGACAAGCGAGGGCTTGGAGAAGCGTACCTGCAAGCACGATTCCTCTCACGTCGAGACGCGTGTCACTCCCGTACTCGAGCACACCCACGGCCTCGTGCACGTGGACGCGGTCGAGCCCACGTGCACGAGCGCGGGCAACATAGAGTACTGGCGCTGTGTGGAGGGCGACAATCCCTGCGGCCTGCTCTTTGCCGACGCCGGGGGCAATGTCCAAATTAGTGAGAGGGACATCGTGGTGCCCGCCACCGGGCACAACTGGGGTTCGTGGCGCATGACCAAGGCGCCCACCGAGAGCGAGTATGGCGAGGAGGTTCGCGTGTGCCACAACGACCCCAGCCATACCCAGACACGCAACATCCCCAAGGTGGGTCACACCCACGCCCTGTCCAGGGTCGAAGCCAAGCCCGCAACCTGCACCGAGGACGGAAACAGGGAGTACTGGCAGTGCACGGAGGGTGATAACCCCTGCGGCCTCATCTTTGCCGACAAGGACGGGCATGAGCAGATAACGCTTGAGGATACCGTCATCCCCGCTTCTGGCCACGACTGGAACAGTCCCACCTACGAGTGGGCGCCCGACAACAGTTCGGTCACGGCACAGCGCGTGTGCAAGCACTGCAGCGAGGTCGAGTCCCAGACCATGCCCACAACGTCGGTCGTCACGCGTGAGCCACAGCTTGGCGTGCCTGGCCAGACCACCTACATGGCGATCTTCCCCAACCTTGCCTTCCGCCCGCAGAGGCGCGCCGTGGACGACATCCCGGCGCTTACCGGCGTGGCCTACGTGGGCAACGGCGCCACGTCAGGCTCCATGGACATCGTCTACGCCGACGCGGGCGCGACCGTCACGCTGGCCCCCTGCGCGTACAAGCGCACGGGCTATGACTTCGTGGGCTGGAACACGAGGGCAGACGGCTCGGGCACGACGCTCATGCCTGGCGCGCCCTTCGCGCTCAGTGCCGGCGGCGACTGGCTCTTTGCCCAGTGGAAGAAGGTCCAGCCCAAGGCGTCGCAGGTCATGTACAGGCTCTACAACCCCAACAGCGGCGAGCACTTCTACACGGCCAACGTCGTCGAGCGCGATGCGGTCGCCGCCGCCGGCTGGACGTACGAGGGTGTGGGCTGGACGGCGCCGCTGTCCGGCGCGCCGGTGTACCGTCTGTACAACCCGAACGCGGGCGACCATCACTACACAATCAACGCCGCCGAGCGTGACGCACTTGTCGGTGTGGGGTGGCTCGACGAGGGCATAGGCTGGCGCTCCGCCGGGCTGACCGGCAGGCCCGTCTGGCGCGAGTACAACCCCAACGCGCGCTCCGGCGCCCACAACTTCACGATGTCCAAGAACGAGCACCTCACGCTCGTCAGCAAGGGATGGCACGGTGAGGGCATCGCCTGGTACGGCCTATGAGAAAGGGGACAGGTACCGTTATCAAAATGATAATGGGGACAGGTTAGTCGTTCGCTCTACCTGAAAGGTGCCTGGCCTCCGTCCCCAGGCACCTTTCAACTGTCGTGACGCATGCGTTTCTGTTCCTGTTTGGCCCTCTCGGGTGGGGCATGGGCGCATTGCGCTTGCGTTTGCCCAGGATTGGCCCTTCCGGGGGTGCCGCTTGACGCCTCGGGAGGGCCAAACAGGAACAGAAATGCAGTTGGTGTAGCCCTTTCGCAGACTCTTGTCTATACGAGCAGACGTGCGCCATCGCGTGACCTACCGCTCGCCAAGGCCTTCCACACACGCCGTCCGGGCGCGCATATAATTGTTTGAAACGCACTTGATGCCTAGGGGAAGTCCCGACGTATGCTCAAGAGTCACGAGAAGTTCCACTCCAAGAACGGCAAGCGGCTGCTGCTCATAGCCGATGACGAGCTCGTCAACAGGGAGATCTTGCGCAGTGTCCTGGAGAGCGACTACGAGCTCGTCTTTGCCGAGGACGGCGCTGAGGCGCTTCGCGAGGCGCGCCGTGCCAAGGATGTCCTCTCGCTCATCATGCTCGACCTCATGATGCCCGTCATGGACGGCATCGAGGCGCTGCGAGCCATGCGCGCCGACGAGGACCTTGCCTCCATTCCCGTCATCGTGGCGACCTCCGACCAGGAGGCCGAGGTCAAATGCCTCACCATTGGAGCCAACGACTTCATCAGCAAGCCCTACCCGCGGCCGAGCGTCATCCTCGCGCGCGTCCAGCGAGCCATCGAGCTCAACGAGGACCGGCTCATCATCAACTCCACCGAGCGCGACGAGCTCACGGGCCTCTACAACCGCGAGTTCTTCTACCGCTACGCCGAGCAGTTTGACCGCCATCACACCGACCTGGCCATGGACGCCGTCATCGTGGACATCAATCACTTCCACCACATCAACGAGCGCTTTGGCTCGGCCTACGGCGACGAGGTCCTCCGTCGCGTGGGCGAGCGCCTCCGTGCCTCGTACTCGCAGGCGGGTGGAATCGTCTGCCGGCGCGAGGCCGACACGTTCATGGCCTATTGCCCGCACGGCAACGACCACGCCCGCACCCTTGAGCAGGCAAGCGAGGCCATCGCCTACGGTGGCGACGCGCACGCGCGCATGTGGCTTCGCATGGGTGTCTACGAGGACGTCGACAAGAGCCTGGAGGTGGAGCGCCGGTTCGACCGGGCACAGATGGCCTCGGACTCGGTGCGCGGCAGCTTTGCGCGAACGGTCGGGACCTACGATGCGACCCTTCATGAGCGCGAGCTCTTTCACGAGCAGCTCATCGACGACTTTGACGCCGCCATACGAGAGCGGCAGTTCATCGTGGTGTTCCAGCCCAAGTATGACATCCAGTCAGGCAGTCCCGTGCTGGTGAGCGCGGAGGCGCTCGTGCGCTGGGACCACCCGACGCTCGGCATGGTTAGCCCCGGAGACTTCGTGCCGCTCTTTGAGGAGAACGGCCTGGTCCAGCAGCTTGATACCTATGTGTGGCGCGAGACCTGCCACAGGATAGCGCGCTGGAAGGAGCGGCTTGCCGTGAGCGTGCCCGTGTCGGTCAACGTCTCGCGCGTGGACATGTACGACCCGCACCTGCCCGAGGCGCTCGTGAGCCTGCTGGAGGATGACGGGCTCACCACCGACGACCTGCTGCTCGAGATTACGGAGTCCGCCTACACGCAGGATGCCGACCAGATAATCACGATGGTTCGGGGCCTGCGCGACCTGGGCTTCAAGGTGGAGATGGACGACTTTGGCACGGGCTACTCGTCGCTCAGCATGATCTCGACCCTTCCCATCGACGCGCTCAAGATTGACATGCAGTTCGTGAGCAGTGCGTTTGAGGAGGGCGGCGACACGCGCCTCATAGAGATCATCATCGACATCGCCGACTACCTCAACGTCCCCGTCATAGCCGAGGGCGTGGAAACCAAGGCCCAGATGCTTGCCCTGCGCGACCTAGGGTGCGACCGCGCGCAGGGGTACTACTTCTCAAAGCCGCTGCCTGTGGGGCTCTTTGAGGAGCTGCTGGTTCAGGAGGGCAGCCAGGGTGCCGCCCTGCGTGCGAGCTTCACGCCTTCCCGCGCGATAGCCCCGCGCCGTCGAAGCCTTGTACGCAACGACGTGAGTGAGGAGGCACGGTCATGACGATTGACGACCTTGAGGTCCGCGGTGCCAACACTGCCGAGGGGCTGGCGCGCTGCATGGGCAACGAGGAACTCTACCTGCGGCTCGTGGGCACCGCCCTTGCGGACGACAAGTTCGAGGCGCTCACTGACGCCATCGCCGCGGGCGACCGTGACGCCGCCTTCGAGGCGTCCCACGCGCTCAAGGGCGTCCTTGCCAACCTGAGCCTGACGCCGCTCTGTGACCCGGTGACTGACATCTGCGAGCTGCTTCGCGCCAACCAGGACGCTGACTACGACGCGCTGGTCGCCAAGGTCATGGCCATGCGCCAGGAGCTTTTGGCCCTCTAGCCCCATCGCCGGCGCCTGGCGCTGGCCCATCCCGCAACAAGAACAGGCTCTTGTCGGAGGTCACATGAGCAGAAAAAAGAACGAGCCAACTACCTACCTTGCGCTCGCCGGCGCGCTTTTGGCCCTTGTCATCCTGGTTGCGGGCACGGCCTGGTCGGGCGCGACGGCATCGCGCGAGACGGCTGACGCCGCGCACTCCGTGAGCATGCTCTACATGGACGAGCTTGCCGGCCGTCGCGAGCAGGTTGTCGAGGAGAAGCTCGAGGACAGCGTCGGCACTATCAACATCGCGGTGGACCTCATGAGCGATGGGGACCTGCAGGACGTGGAGCACCTTCGTGCCTACCAGCGTCATGTCAAGCGCCTGTTCAACCTCAAGCGCTTTGCGTTCGTTGACGCCAACGGGCGCGTGTACACGGCCGACGAGGGCATCACGGACGACGCGGGCCTGTACGGCTTTGACTTTGCCACGCTCGACGGCCCCTCCATCACGGTGCGCGATGCTAACGAGACCAACAAGACGGCGGTCATCGCCGCGCCAATTCGTGACCGAAACATCAGCATAGAGGGGCAGAGCCTGGTCGTCTGCTTCATGGAGATGGACATGGACGTGATGCTCGAGGGAGTGTCCATGAGCTCCCAGGGCTCCCAGACGACCTACTGCAACCTCTACACGCGCGATGGGCGTGCGCTCACGAACACCGTCTTGGGCGGCCTTGCCGTGGAGGACAACCTCATAGAGGCGCTCTCGCGTGCCTCTTACGAGCAGGGAAGCTCGTTTGACCAGGTAAAGAGCGACTTTGCGCAGGGCAGCAAGGGTGCTGTCTCGTTCACCTACAACGGCATCCAGGAGACGCTCAGCTACACGCCCGTCAAGGGGACCGACTGGATGCTCACGTACCTCGTGCGCGAGAGCCTGATCACCGAGCGCATCCGTGCGGTGTCCGACGGCATCATCGCGCGGAGCGCTGGCCAGACGCTGCTCACCGCCGCCGTGCTCATTGGCGTGTTCATGATAGTGATAAACCAGACGCGTCGGAACGCGCAGCTCGCGCTGGAAAAGGAGACGTCCGAGGCGGAGAGCCGCATCAAGCACCAGGAGATGGAGCGCCAGATTGCCCTGCAGAACGAGCTTCTGGAGCAAAAGGCCGAGCACGAGCAGCAGGAGCGCATGATCACCGCGCTGGCGTCGGACTACCGGGGCGTCTACTACATCGAGCTCGATCGCGACCGCGGCATGTGCTACCAGGCGCGCGGTGACATCGCGGGGCTGCATGTGGGCGAGTCCTTTGACTATCTCGCCGCGTTCGCGGCCTACTGCGAGCGCTACGTGACCGAGCCGTACCGCGAGGGCTTCATGGCCTTCGTCCAGCCCGATGCGATTCGTGCGGCGCTCAGGGAGAGCCTGGTCGTGTCGTACACGTACATGATTTCCCTTGACGGGCGTGAGTCGTGGGAGCAGGTGCGCTTTGCGGGCGTCCGCCACCCCGAGGACCGCGACGACGGCATCGTGCACAGCGTTGGTGCGTGCTTCGTGGACGTGGACGCCGAGACGCGCGCGGCACAGGCCCAGCAGCAGGCGCTGCGCGACGCGCTCGCAGCCGCCGAGGGGGCCAGTCGCGCAAAGACGGCCTTCCTGTCCAACATGAGCCACGAGATCCGTACGCCCATGAACGCGATCATCGGCCTCAACAGCATCGCGCTCAACGAGGAGGGCGTGCCGCCCAAGGTGCGCGACTACCTCAAGAAGACCGGCGACTCGGCCCAGCACCTGCTGGGGATCATCAACGACGTGCTGGACATGTCGCGCATCGAGTCGGGGCGGATGACCGTCAAGAACGAGGAGTTCTCGTTTGCCAAGAGCCTCGAGCAGGTCAACACCATCATCAGTGGCCAGTGTGCCGAGAAGGGCCTGGAGTACGACTGTCACACGGTCGGCACGATCGACGACTACTACGTGGGCGACGGCATGAAGCTCAGGCAGGTCATGATCAACATCCTGGGCAACTCCGTCAAGTTCACGCCCGAGGGCGGCAAGGTGACGCTCCTCGTGGAGGAGGGCCCGCGCTTTGATGGCCACGCCACCCTGAAGCTCGTGTTCAAGGACACGGGCATCGGCATGAGCCCGGAGTTTTTGCCGCACGTCTTTGAAGCGTTCAGCCAGGAGGACGCCGTCTCGACCAGCCGCTATGGCAGCACGGGCCTGGGACTGCCTATCACCAAGAGCATCGTCGAGCTCATGAACGGCCACATAGAGGTGGAGAGCACCCAGGGCGTCGGCACGACCTTTACGGTCACGATCGTGCTCGGCGAGTCCGACCGCACGGGCGCCGACATGCTCGAGGAGGCCCTGGATCGCACCGAGCTGAGCGTCCTGGCAATAGACGACGACCCCATCGCGCTCGAGCACGCCCAGGTCATCCTTGAGGCCTCGGGAATCGCCTGCGAGGTCGCTAACTCCGGCGAGCAGGGCGTGGAGATGGTCAGCCTGCGCCATGCCCGCCGAGACGACTACGACCTCGTGATCGTCGACTGGAAGATGCCAGGTATTGACGGCGTGGAGGCAACGCGCCGCATCCGCGAGATCGTGGGGCCCAAGATGCCCATCGTCATCCTGACCTCGTACAACTGGGACGACATAGCCAACGAGGCGCACAAGGCCGGCGTGGACTCATTCGTGCCCAAGCCCCTCTTTGCGGCAACCGTGCTCGACGAGTTCCAGAGCGCGTTCCGCCGCAAGGGGAGGGCGGGCCAGGACGCTCGTGCGAGCCTGGAGGGGCGTCGCGTGCTGCTGGCCGAGGACATGCAGGTGAACGCCGAGATCATGTCGATGGTCCTGGGCATGCGCGAGGTCGAGGTCGACGTCGCGGAAAACGGCCGCGTGGCGGTCGACAAGTTCTTGTCGTCCGAGCCCGGACACTACGACGCGATCCTCATGGACATGCGCATGCCCGAGATGGACGGCCTCGAGGCCACCCGCGCCATCCGCGCGATGGACCGCGAGGACGCCCGCACCATCCCCATCATCGCGCTCACCGCCAACGCCTTTGACGAGGACGTCCAGCGCAGCCTGCAGGCGGGCCTCAACGCGCACCTGTCCAAGCCCGTCGAGCCCGAGACCCTCTACGACACCCTCTCCACCCTCATCAAATGATAATGGGGACAGGTACCATTCTCATTTGGGGGTGCGGACGAAAAGTTGGACCAAACGGTCCAGAAGGGAGTCCGCATGAAAGACGGAGAGATTCTGGCGAGAAGGGCCAGGGAGCTGCACGCTCGTGGCCTCACC
>CAJOGH010000038.1 GCA_905233865.1 uncultured Atopobiaceae bacterium | reverse complement strand
GGCGCCGGACTTGCGATAATCATTCTGCTTTTGTTCCTGAAAGATTTTAAATCCACATTCATCATTGCCTGCTCGATTCCGTTAAGCGTAATCTTTGCGATTGTTTTGATGTACTTTACCAAGATTACCTTAAACATCATTTCCTTATCGGGTCTGGCGCTCGGTATCGGTATGCTTGTGGATAACTCGATCGTCGTGATCGAAAATATTTACCGATTGCGAAGGCAGGGCATGTCGGTAAAGAAGGCCGCCGTGGAAGGCGCCAAGGGCGTGGCAGCCCCCACCCGCCCCACAACCCCTGGGGTCGTGTATCCGTCGCGCGTGACCTTTGACGACTGGGACGTCCTCTACACCGCCAACGAGTTCTGCGTCACCGCCAAGAACGATATGCGTCACAACCTCAAGATTGAGCTCGAGGAGGTCAAGGCGGGTGACAAGATTCGCATGGCGCTCTTTGCCAACGATACTGAGATGGGCTCGACCACCGCAACTGCCAACAATGGCAGCGTCACCGTCGAACTGCTAGAGCAGTACCTGCTCAAGGGCGCCAAGAAGGTACTCCCCGCAGACGCCAACTTCTCGCTTCGCTTTGACGTCAACGGCACAAACTACCGCGTACCCCTCGCTCTCAAGGTGTGCACCGCAAAGGGAGGCTGGGACGCGCCGGGCGTCGACCGCAACTTCAGCCTCTCCCCCTTCAGCGAGGGGGCCGGTGGACACAAGGGCGTCCAGATATCTCTCCCCAGCTCGCTGCCCCTCGTTGGTGGCACGCCGATCAAGATCTGGACACCGGAGTTTGAGAACGTCGCCTATGGCTTTGACCCCTTTGGCTACGCATACATCGCAATCCGCACCTCCGAGTATGGCTACAAGAGCAAGAACGGCAAGAACCTGGGCGCCAAGGACAGAGTCTGGCAGTCCCACCCCCGCGGCACTGTCGCGGAGCAGTTCAACAAGATGACCAACGACATTTCCGAGAGCTTTATGAGCACCGCTCTCGCGGTCAGCGGGCGCAAGGGCAAGGTCAGCCACGTCAACTTGCTTAGGAAGTTCTCAACCACCGTCGTCGCCCAGCTCTCTCTTGTGGCCAAGTGGGGCAACAAGACCGAGGACCTGATCCGCGTCCGCGCGGGCGCACAAGTCTCGCTCGCCATAGACTTCAGCCTGTCATGGCAGTTCCTCGCGGGACCGGTGCCCCTGGTCTTTGAATTTGCGCTCAACACGATTGCCACGGTCGGCCTCAACATCGCCGCCTCGACGACCAAGTTCAAGGATCCAAAGGCCTGGGCCATCGACTACACCAACTCCGCGCTGAGCCTCACAATCGACATCTCGCCCAGCATCTCGCTTGGCGTTGGCATACGCGGTGTGGCATCCGTTTCCATCAAGGGCGTCTACACCCTCACGTTCTTTGTTGGCATGACCGCCCTTCCCGCCAATAGGCCAAAGGACGTCACAAACCCCCACCTCGTGCTTGGTATGGGCTATAACCTCTCCCTCGTCCTTCAGTTCCTGTTCTTCACCGTGCCGATTAAGCTCCCCGGCGACTGGAACGAACCCCACTTCTACGACAACTGGAAGGGTGGCTACAAGTCCGGCTACAAACCCCAGTCGCAGAGCGACCTCATGGCCCAGGCAGAGTCCATATCCATGATCGACGCCATTGAGAACGCCTTGACTGCGGAGGACCCTGAGGAGCAACTCTACGTCCTGGGCGACGACGACTTTGAGAGCATGGCCCAAGACGAAGAAGAGTGGGAGATCGACTACGACGACCTGTCCTACCAGTACGAGGATGGAACGGTCGCTAAGATCGACTACACCACTAAGGAAGTCGCCTGCACGATAACGGGCACGGACGTCGCCTCGTCAGCGACCATCGTCGAGATGTCGTTCTCCAGGCCGGACGAGAATCCCTCACTTGGCGGGATGGCGGCCGGCTCCACGGCCGGCCTGAGCGCCGCCGCAGACGAGATGCCCACGCTCACCAAAGCCCAGATAAGCCCGAAGGAGTCGCTCGCACGCGCCTACCTTGACCGGCCGGCCGAGATCGTCAAGGCTGGCGTAAGCAAGGCTGGCACGCAGTCAGGACTTGTTCCCGCAGCCGTCGAGCGCTTTAACGCGGGAGTCTTTGGCGACCCGCGTGCCGAGGTCCGCAACGTCATGGGCGCGACGTTTGTCTTTAGGATCGCTTCCGTAAAGGTCAAAGCCATAACAGGGAGGACAGCCCCTGTCCCTGGCTACCCCCAGGGAGCCCCCATCATCAAGGAGGTCACGCGCCCGCGCGTGGTGTTTGAGGCACAGGTCAATAACAGGCGGAGAACCTTCACGGCCGACTTCAACTCACAGGAGCTCTATAGTATTGACCGCTCGTACCTCTATGACTACGACTACGACGTACTCGTTGAGGACGACGAGACGAATTCCTCTGCTGCAAACGTCTACATCGTGATCTTCTCGCTCATCAAAGAGCGTAACGACGAGACAGGCACGCGTGAGCAGCTCAAGGGATACCTTGCCGGCAACCAAGCTGTGACTGTCCTGCATTTATGGATAAACAAGGTATACAACTGGAACTGCATAACGAGGCGAGAGACCGGCTTACTAACAAGTAGGGAGTCCCACGGAGAACGAGTCTTTGACCCCGCAGACACGAAGGGCACAGATTTTTCCTACAGCAACTATTCCTGTCCCAAGCTCATGCTTCTCAAGGACACCGTTGGAAGCGTTAGCAGAAAGGCACTGTGCGTCTCGTTCCTCCAACGCGCCGCGAAGACCCCAGAGGGAATCATGAGCAAGGACCCCAACGAGGTCAGGTTAGGCTACGGAAGCTTCTACATCTCCGCTGACGGCTACGGCGGAAGCTTTGCCATTGGCGATGACTACATCAATCAGACCGTCTTTACGGAACTCAAGGACCGTTCCATCTACCACGCGGAGTCGCTGCCGCGCTGTGGCATCGACAAGGGTGCTGGCGTTGGCTGGCGCATTGTGATGCTTCGCGGCATCTACACCTACTACTTCCTGGTGGAGGATGGTGCCGCGGCACGTAAGGAGACCGCATACATCTACTGGCCAGGCAGCGTTAGGGAGCCCAAGCTCATAGGCATCTACGACCCGGATGCCGAGCGAAGCGGCAACACAAACTACAACCTTCGCGCGCCCGCATACCTTGTTCCCTGGCCCAACCATGACGGCTACCTTGCCTCGATGGGCGGCAAACTCGTCCACGTGACCCTCAAGGGACTCGAGCGCCCCAAGAACGAGACTAACGAGAAGTACCGCGTGCCAGAGCCGCGCTTTGAGTTCAATGACATCGGACCCACCAACTTCTCCATCACTACCTTTGGTACCGACGAAACCGGCGAGTTCCTGTACTGGCCTGCCGTACGCGAGGGCGTGCCGGGCTACGAGTACTCCAAGGAGGGCGAGGGCAACGCGCGCGAGGAGGTCGAGGAGCACCGCGTGCTCTCGTCACGCCTGCGCGGCGGCAAGTTTGGCAAGCCCTTCGTGTTCTGCCAGGTGCCCTACGACATGGACACGCTCGTGACCTGTGGGTCGCAAAAGTCCGTTGCCATGTCGTTCCTGAGTACCAACCTCACCGACCGCCGTCGCGGCATCGGCGAGGTGCGCTACACCGCCATGCCCTACGTGCGGTGCGCCAACGCAATAGGCATCCAGACCGTGGGCGAGTACGCCTTCCCCGGTGTGAAGTGCCCGTTCAACGTGACCATCCGAAACGAGGGCAACGTGCCGCTCTCGGGTTGCACCATCAGGCTGCACAAGCGGGGCGCCAAGGACAACAAGCTGGACACGCTCACCAAGATCACCTTTAACAAGCAGACCCTGATTGCCTCCAACTACAACCCCAAGATGAGCGACGGAACCCTCAAGGACGTCGAGCCCGACTACGCACTCGCGCCAGGACAGACATCCGTCTACGCGGTCCAGCTCAAGGTTCCCAGCAACTGGGAGGGCAAGGTCCAGGCAAGCGTTACCGCGCAGGACTTTGTCGCCGCACCCAAGAGCCCGCTCATAACAAGCTCCGACAGCTCCACGACCACGAGCCTTGCCACGTTTGCCGACGACACAGACATCGAAGGTGAGGGCACGATCAACTTTGGCGGCGAGGACTACAACGACATAGATCCCGAGACCTACTCAGACGACTTCGAGTCTATCGACTTCGAGGAGTACGCAGAGCCCCAAACCGAGTACGACGAGGATGGCAACGAGTACGTTGACTACATCATCACACCCGAGGACTTTGACGAGATAGAGGACCTCGAGGTTCCTTACGACGTCCTTACCGTGAGCACGTCAGATGATGTGAGCGGCGACGACCTCGGGGATGCCGTCGTCGAGGTCGACACGGGATGGAACGGCTGGGAAGATGCCGACGCGGTGGGCTCCCTGGAGCCCTTGCCTCAGACCGGCGACGACATGGGTCCTGGCGTCGCCTCCGCCATCCTTGGCGGCCTGGGGGCGGCGATGGTCGCCTACTCCAAGCGCCGCATGGAGAACGAGCGCACAGAGACGGCAAACACGGGCGACAAGAGCGACGACTAGCACAATATGGGGGTAGCCATGAGGGGCACGGGGACGCACAGGAGCTCGCTGAGGGCATGGGTTGTCATGCTCCTGGCTCTTGTCGGCATGCTGGGCATGGCAGCGCCACGTCTGGCCCTCGCCCGCACCGACCTTGTGCCCACGACCCTGACACCGCAGGCCAAGGGACTCGTGGAGGACGACCGGGGCGGGACCTACTCCCTGCTCCAGCCCGCCATCGACGCTGCAGGAACCCGTCCGACGACCATCACCATCAACCAGTACGGCAAGAACACGAGGCTGGGGCCAGTCAAGGTCAAGAGCGGCCAGAACATCACCATCAAGACGGGCGAGGGAGCCGCGAGGATTAACGAGGCCGTGGAGGTCACGGGCGGCTCTCTCAAGCTGATAGGCACCAAGTCATGCCCCATCTCCGTTTCCAACCTCATGACGTGCACCGGGTCGCCAACCGTACAGCTGGAGCGGACCTACCTGTACTTCCCGTTCAGACAGGAGGGCGGCACGCTCACGCTCAAGGACAGCGAGATACACGCCCAGTTCCCCTTTAACAACATGCTTGGCACGTGCTACCTCAAGGGCGTGAGCATGTCCATGGAGGGCGGACGCGTGGCCGGCTGCATCTACGCGGCCAGCGGGACCACGATCTCTCGCCTCAAGAACGTCAAGGTGCTGAGCTCGGGCCAGAGCGCCACCAAGCACGGAGTTATGGTCACACAAGGCAGCAAGCTCCTTGAGGTCACGGGGTGCACGATTGAGGCTTCGGGTTCAGCCATCTACCTCGAGGACGGCGCAACGGGGCCTGCGCTGGAAAACAACTACCTCATTGCGCGGTCGGGTCCCGCCATTCGCGCATCCATCCTAGGCTCGGGTGTCAAGATCGAGCCGAGCCTCAGCACGAGCAAGCTCACGTTTGGCCCAAGCCGCTATGCGGACAACGAGAAGTCGGTCGCGCCCCTATGGATCGACTCGTCCGTCATGCCGGCGGGATACGCGCTGAGCCGCTGGACATCGACCCTGCGCTATAGCGACTTCAACGGCAAGGATGCGTACGTGCGCGCTCGCTATATCGTCTACACGGAGTGCAGCGTCACCTACGACGCCAACGGCGGCACGGGCGACATGAGCGAGTACAACAGGACCCACCTGTATGGCGACGAGCACGTAACCACGGAGAAGAACAGGTTCACGAACGGAGGGCGCGATTCGTGCGGCTGGAACACCAAGCCCGACGGCAGCGGTATAGCCTACGTCACGGGAAGTACGATCGACTTTAACGGTAACCCAAACGTGGTCCTCTATGTCCAGTGGATGAGCACCTACTATGACGTCACCATAAAGACCAATGGCGGCTCGTATGTGCCCAATCAGCGCGTCAAGGAGAACGACCGTGCGCGCATCCTCCACAACCCGATGAAGGATGGGTATGAGTTCGTAGAGTGGTGCGAGGACGAGGAGCTCACAAAGCCCTACGACTTCTCCAAGCCAGTGACCAAGAACATCACGCTCTACGCCAAGTACAAGCCCATCACGCGGCGCGTGACGTTTGACTCGAATGGCGGCACGGCCGTGGAGACTCAGAACGTGAACGTGGGAGCGCAAGCCACCAAGCCCACGGACCCCACGCGCCCCCACTACGAGTTTGGCGGCTGGTTCGCGGACTCCGAGCTCACGAAGCCCTACGACTTCTCCCAGGCCGTGAAGGTAGACACCACCCTCTATGCCAAGTGGGTCAACTTCAACGAGTGCCACGTGTGGAACGCGAGCGTGACGCAGGAGGGCACCTGCACCCAGGACGAGATAACCACCTACACCTGTACGCTGGACCCCTCGCACACCTACACCGATGTGACGCACAAGGCGACGGGCCACGTGTGGTACGACGACGACCACCTTGAGCGAGAAGAGCCGGCCACGTGCACAACCGAGGGTCGACTCTACTACACGACCAAGACCTGCGCAGTCTGCCACGCACGCATGGGCAGCAGAACCGCAATCACCTTGCCCAAGCACCACGCCTGGAGCGCGTGGGAGACTATCACACCCGCCACCGAGACAACGGAAGGGCTGCAGAGGCGCCACTGCACGCGCGAGGGGTGCACCGCCACCGACCAGCGCACCATACCCGTTCTCCCACACACCCACAGTCTGCACCTCGTTGAGGCCGAGGAGTCCACCTGCACCCTTGAGGGCCACATCGCCTACTGGTACTGCGACGGCTGCGACCGTTGGTTCTACGAGGAGAACGCTGCGAACGAGATTGAGGACAAATACGGCCTTGAGACCGAGGGCGGCATCTTCCTACCCAAGAAGAACCACGAACTGGGCGCCAAGCAGATCCAGAACGTGGTCCCCTCCACGTGCACGACGATGGGGTGCCACGACGAGGTGTACTACTGCACCGTCTGCGGCACAGAGGTTGAGCGCGGCGTGTTCAGCGATGACCTTGTCCCTCACACCGCAGGAACACCGCACAAGGTCGACGGTGTGGAGCCGACCTGTGAGGCAAGCGGCTTCCACCACATGGTCACCGAGTGCTCCACGTGCGGGGCGCTCATGGACGGCGAGTTCGTGGAGGACGCGGCCCTTGGTCACTCATGGGATGGTGGGCGCATCGGTGTCCCGGCAACCTGCATCACGCCGGGGTTCACGCTCTTTTACTGCATCAGGAACCCCAATCACGTGAAGATGGAGAGCATCGCGGCCACAGGGCACACCGCGGACACGCCCGTCTGGGAGAACGTGTTCCCCTCGGACGGTTGCACAGACCATGCCTTCCACGACGAGGTCACATACTGCAAGACCTGCGGAGCCGAGCTCTCACGCGAGACGGTGGACGAGGGAGCCCCAGGCCACATCGAGGGTGCCGAAGTCACGGGCGAATATGAGCCTACGTGCACCGAAGAGGGCCTTCGTACCACAACCCGTTACTGCGAGGAATGCGTCGACGTCCTTCACCGTACGCAGGAGACCATCTCACCGCTGGGTCACGCTGCAGGCACACCGACGCGCGAGGACGAGGTGGCAGCGACCTGCACCTCTGACGGGTCATATGACCTCGTGACGCGCTGCACGCGCGCCGGCTGTGGCGACGAGCTCGCACGCAAGCACGTAGCGGTGCGCGCGACCGGCCACGATTGGAGCGCATGGGAGCAAGTGACGGCACCGACCGAGGAGAGCGAGGGCCAGGACCGCCATACCTGCTCGAAGTGCGGCCAGACGGAGATGCGCACAACGCCGCGCCTGGTGCACAAGCACACGCTCATCCACTCGGCAGCGGTGCCCGCGACTTGCGAGCACGATGGCATCATCGAGTACTGGGCCTGCACTGGCTGCGACCGCCAGTTCTTTGACGAGGCGGGCGCCCAGGAGATCTTGGACGTGGGCGACCTCTTTGAGGACGCCCTCCCCCACACCCCAGGCGCTGCGACACGCGAGAACGTAGTCGCATCGACCTGCGCCGAAGAGGGCTCG
>CAJOGH010000037.1 GCA_905233865.1 uncultured Atopobiaceae bacterium | reverse complement strand
GGGTCCTCCCCCATTCCCTCGAGCATCAGCCTCACGCCCTGCTCTATCTTGTTGTGGTCCATCTGCGAACCTGCCATGTATGCTCTCCGTTCATAGCTGCCATGCCGGCCCGCGCGATGACGCACGGCGGCATGCTCTTGTCCGCAGCAAATTGTACTGTACCCAGAGCGCTAAAAGTCGAATGCGGCAGCTATGTCACACGCCATCACAACGTCGGCACGCGCGTCCTGCGGCGTGGGCTGGAGGTTGACCACAACCACGGTGTCGCCCTGGAAGTAGTCCACGAGACCGGCCGCCGGGTAAACCACCAGCGACGTGCCTCCTATGACGAGAAGGTCCGCCGAGGAGATGGCGTTGACCGCACCGCGGATCACGCCCTGGTCAAGCGCCTCCTCGTACAGGACCACGTCGGGCTTGACCTCGCCGCCGCACTCCTGGCACACCGGAACCCCTTGGGTGTCCAGGACCCACTCCGCGCTGTGGACATGCCCGCAGCGCCGGCAGATGTTGCGGTGCACGCTACCATGCAGCTCCCAGACGCGCTTGGACCCCGCCATCTGGTGAAGGCCGTCTATGTTCTGCGTGACAACCGCAGCCAGGTGACCCTCCTCCTCCAGCTGCGCAAGCTTGAGGTGCGCCTGGTTGGGACGAGCATCAAGGGCGATCATGCGGTCACGATAGAAGTCGTAGAACTCGGCCGTGTGCGTCTCGTAGAAGCTGTGCGAGAGCATGACCTCGGGCGGGTAGTCGAACTTCTGGTTGTACAGGCCGTCGGCCGAGCGAAAGTCGGGAATGCCGCTGGCCGTGGAGACGCCGGCCCCACCAAAGAACACCGCGCGGCTTGCCTTGCCAAAGAGCTCCGCCAGCCTCGATGCCGCCTCGTTGGCGTCCGTGATCGCGTCGACTGCCATGCCAGCCCCTTTCCTACGCCTCTGTTTCCCTTGATGCTACCACCGCGGCGCTTGGGTAAGATAGGTCGGGGAGGAACTATGGATACACTCAGCTGCAACGTTCACGACTGCGCCCTCGTCTTTGAGGGAGGCGGCTATCGGGCCAGCTACACCGCTGGCTTTGCCACGCTCTTCCTGGATCGCGGCATCTACTTCGACTTCGTGTGCGGCATCAGCGCCGGCGCGTCCCACACCGTGGACTACGTGTCGCGTGACGCCAAGCGCGTGCGCGACGCCTTCATCGAGCTGTCCGACCGCAGGCCCCAGGCCGGCGGCATGCGCTCCTGGATGAGCGGCAACGGCTACTTCAATGCCGAGTACGACTACCAGGGCTGCATCGATGACGGTTACATGCCCTTTGACTGGGAGACCTTCTGCGCCAACCCCGCAAGCCTGCGCATCCAGGCGCTGGACGTGACTGCGGGCAAGACCGTCACCTGGGGGCGCGAGGACATGCCCACGATCCAGGACATGACCGTACGCGTGCGTGCGAGCTCGACCCTGCCTGGCCTCATGGTGCCGCCCGTCATTGACGATCACATCATGTATGACGGTGGCCTGGGCCGCGGCGCCGGCCTGCCCGTGCACATGGCCGAGGAGGCCGGCTACTCCAAGATGCTGCTCATTGCCACGCGCCCCGAGGGCTACAGGAAGCCGCCGGTCAGCGCCACGAGCGCGCGCATCAACCTGCAAGTCAGCGGCGACAACGACGCGCTCTTTGCCGCACTCATGACGCGCAACGACCGCTACAACCGCGAGCTCGAGCGCCTAGCGCGTCTGGAGCGGTCCGGCCAGCTCCTAACCATCCGACCCGATATCATGCCTGTCAGCTCTACCACGACCAAGCGCGCCCAGCTGGAGGAGTCCTACCGCATGGGACGCGCGCAGGCCGAGCGCGACTGGCCCAAAATCGAGAAGTTCATCTTTGGCTGATACCCCAGGAGGACCCATGAGCGATACCCGTGAGCTTCGCCTTGTTTCGTGGAACGTCAACGGGCTGCGTGCCGTCATGAAGAAGGACCCCTCCTTCGTCGAGGTGTTCGAGGCCTGCAACGCCGACGTCTTTGCCATCCAGGAGACCAAGCTCCAGGAGGGGCAGATAGAGCTCGACCTGCCCGGCTACCACCAGACCTGGAGCTACGCCGAGCGCAAGGGCTACTCGGGCACGGCCGTGTTCTCGCGCGAGGAACCGCTGCAGGTCATCCGAGACATCCCCTGCGACGGACTTGCCGCCGAAGCCAACACCGAGGGCCGCGTGTGCGCGCTCGAGTTTCCCACCTACTGGTTCGTCAACGTCTACACGCCCAACGCCCAGAACGAGCTCGCGCGCATTGACACGCGCATGGAGTGGGACGCGGCCTACCGCGACTTCCTGTGTGAGCTGGCAAAGGACAAGCCGGTTGTCACCTGCGGCGACTTCAACGTGGCCCACAACGAGATAGACCTCAAGAACCCGCGGTCCAACCGGGGCAACGCGGGCTTCTCCGACGAGGAGCGCGAGTCCTTCACCCGCCTGCTTGACGCCGGCTTCACCGACACCTTCCGCGACCGTCACCCCGACCTGGAGGGCGCCTACAGCTGGTGGAGCTATCGCTTTAACGCGCGCAAGAACAACGCCGGCTGGCGCATCGACTACTTCCTGGTAAGCGACGACATCCGCGACCGCGTCCGCACCGCCGCGATCCTCAATGAGGTCTACGGCTCCGACCACTGCCCCGTGGAGCTCTGCATCGAGCTGTAGGGGCAAAACCGCTCAATACTTTGAGTCTGTCGCTATATACGAACAGACCCGAAGTATTGTGTGCCTCTCACTACGCAGCCGCTCAATACTTTGAGTCTGTCGCTATATACGAACAGACCCGAAGTATTGTGTGCTTTCTAGACCTCATCCAGGGCGACAAGAGCCTCGAGACCGCCCGCCAACAAAAGAGCCCGACTCGCTGAGCCGGGCTCTCGCTGTCTGTGGCAGCTGGCGCCTAGTAGTTGACGACCTGCTCCTCAAAGTAGCTCTGCGGGTGGGCGCAGACGGGGCACATCTTGGGAGGTTCGGCGCCCACGTGCAGGTGGCCGCAGTTGAGGCACTTCCAGACCTTGACGCCCTCGCGGGTAAAGACCTCGCCCTTCTCGACGCGGTCAAGCAGCTGGCGATAGCGCTCCTCGTGGGCCTTCTCGACGTCGCCCACCAGGCGGAAGCGGGCGGCAATCTCGTTGAAGCCCTCCTCCTCGGCGGTCTTGGCAAAGCCGGCGTACATGTCGGTCCACTCGTAGTTCTCGCCGTCAGCGGCGTCCTTGAGGTTCTGGGCGGTCTCGGGCACGGAGCCAAACTCGCCGTCGTTGTGCAGGTACTTGAACCAGAGCTTCGCGTGCTCCTTCTCGTTGCGGGCGGTCTCGGCAAAGATGTCAGAGATCTGGACGAAGCCGTCCTTCTTGGCCCTGCTGCTGTAGTAGAGGTACTTGGTGTGGGCCTGCGACTCGCCGGCAAAGGCGGTCTCAAGGTTCTTCTTGGTCTGGGAATCGTTGAAGTTCACTGCCATGCTTCCTCCTTGGTTCATGACGCTCGCACGACCCTCTCCGGTCGCGCCCTGTTTTCTGATGGTACCCCACGCGTGCGGCGCTCATTCCGCCGTCACGGGCAAGCGCGCGCAAAGAGCCCGCGAAAGGAAGGCCGCACCGACTCACGCGCTCCAGGCGTCGTCACCGCACGCGCGGCAGAAGCCCTCGCGCTCGAGGTCGGCCATGATCGATGCGACGAGGTCCTCGCCCACCGGCTCACGACCAGCGCGCTCCTCGATGGCGCACAGGCGCTCGAGGGCCGTGCCCAGCGTCACGCACGCCTCGCCCGCGGCGCGCGCGTCCAAGAGGATGCGCACCAGGTTCGCGCGCTTCTGCCTACGCGAGCCCTCAAAGGCGGACTGCCTTGTGTGGGAGCGCGAGCGGCGCGAGGGATTGGGAAGGGTGCGCTTGAGGTGGGCGCCGTAGTCGAGCAGCGCGTAGTACCACGTGCGCGGGTCATCGGCAGGGTCATGGTCATCGACCGGGCAGGTGACCTGCACCAGCGGTCGCAGCGCCGAGTCCGGCACGTCCTGCGCGTCGGGAAAGAGCTCATGGAGGAAAACCGTACGGACGTTGGTCTCCAGGTAGATGCCGGGGAGGTTGAAGGCAAACGCGCGGATGCCCGCTGCCGTTGCGGGACCTATGCCCGGAAGCGCGCAGAGCTCGTCGAGCTCGCGGGGAAAGGCACCGGCCTCCGCGATTGTCTGGGCGGCCGTCCGCAGGGCAAGGGCTCGGCGGTTGTACCCCATGCCCTGCCACTCGTCCAACACGTCAGCCGGCTCCGCGGCCGCGAGCGTGCCCACGTCCGGAAAGCGGACCAGCCAGCGCTGCCAGCGGCCGTCCACGCGACTCACCTGCGTCTGCTGGAGCATGACCTCGCTGAGCCAGATGGCGTACGGGTCGCGCGTGCGACGCCAGGGCAGGTCGCGGTACAGCTCGCGCCCGCGCTCGAGGACGAGCGCGCGAAAGTCATCGGTTGAGATGGTCGGTGCAGCAGCGCCGCTCTTATCGGCCACGTCCCGCTACTCCCAGTAGAGCTGGGGCCAGTCGTTCTTGCGCGCGACCGGACGCAGCGTCTTGCCCGGGCACACGGCAAAGGCCTGGTCGGCACAGCCCAGCAGCTCCTCGTCACTGTGATGGTCGGCATAGGCATAGGCCAGGCGCCACGCGCCCTCACCCAGTTCGCGGTCAGCCCACTCGCGGACGGCGAGCACCTTCTCGTGACCCTCGACGGTAAGGCCATCGACCTCGTCAAGGTAGTTGCCGGCCTCGTCGGTGCGCATGCGCGTGGCAATAAAGGCACTCACGCCGACCTCTGCCGCGACGACCTGCGCCACGCGCTCGAAGGTCGCGCTGACGAGCAGGGTCACACACCCCTCGTCGTTGCGGCGCGCTATCTCGGCAACGGCGTCCTTGCGCAGACGCGGGAGGATCTCAGTGGCCGTAAACTCGTCCATAATCTTGTCGGCCTGCTCGCGACCCATGGGTCCCAGGCGTGAGAAGATCACGTGGCGCGGCTCCTCCTGGGAGTGGTGCATGTGCAGCTTGTAGCGAACGCCCCACCAGGCTAGACGCACGGCCTTGAGCGGCCCGAGGATGCCTCGCCTAAAGAGGTAGACGGCCAAAAGCGACCCCGACTGGCCGTCGATAGACGTCCCGTCCAGGTCAAAGACGGCAACTGGCGTGACGTCGCGTGTGGGTTGAGCCTGCTCTTGCACGTAATCCCGATCGGTTGGCTTCAGGTTGCGTTGTAAGTATAGGGCCCCCAGCGCAGCCTGCGGCCACGCCTGGCAACGTGCCCCAAAAATGTATAACCGGGCTTAGCCGCACGAGTCGGCGCGGGCGGCCGGCGCTCGCTCCCCTGCCCCCGCATACCGTCTGCGAGTGCGGCTGGCTCTTGTCGGCATAACAAAAGAGGCCCCGTTTCCGGGACCTCTGAAGTTGCAATGGCGGGATGTAAGGGACTCGAACCCTCGACCTCTGGCGTGACAGGCCAGCGCTCTAACCAGCTGAGCTAACACCCCGTGCGTCTTGCGGAAGCTATTCTCACACATCGAGGTGCCTATGTCTAGCGCAAAGTGGTGTAAACCTTGTGAAGACGACCCGGGCCCTCGTTATCGCAGGTAGCTAGCCCACCCGGTGGCCGTCGATGTCAAAGTCGGCCTTGCTGGACTTGATGCTCGCATGCAGCACGTCTCCGTCGACGCTACCCGAGAGCGTGTAGTCGATCGTGCCCATGAGGAAGACCGAGAACGAGCCCTGAGCGCTAAAGCCGTTCTCACCCTCCAGCTGACCCTCGACGTGCTGCTTGCCGATGATTGGCGCATCAAGGTCGGCAATGGCGCGGTCGCCCTCGGCGCGAAGGCTAATACGCCCCGACTGCCTTCCCATGGGCGTGTCGATCTCAAACTCGTACGTTCCGTCGATCATGCGTGCACTCCCTTATCCGAAAACGAAATGCGCAGCCTAGGCCAGGGGAACGACCGTCCTGTGGCCGTCGGTCTGCGTGAGCACGAGGCTGGAGCCCTCGAGCACCGAGCTGGAGAGCTGACCGTCGCCAGCCACGGGATTGCCGTCCGACCCAACGAGCTGCGAGGGAACGGAGCCGTCGCCGATGGTGTAGGCCATGGCGTCCCAGCGGTTGTCGCCGAGGTTCTCGCCAAAGAGCAGCGCGCCATCAAACGCGACGATGGACACCGGCTTGCCCGCGGCCTCGAACAGCTCGGTGGCGTTCGTGCCGTCCTCGTTCTGGCTCATCAGCTTGTACTTGCCGCCGTCCTCCTTGAAGCCATAGACATGACCGCCCACGGTGACGCCCTGCTCCAGCGTGGATGTCGTGCGCTCCATGGGCGGCGTGTTGCTCACATGGACGGAGTTTGCGGCGTTGTACACCATGAAGCCAATGACACCGACAACCAGAACCACGGCTACGCCAATGACCGCAAAGAGCGTGCGGTTAGTCTTGATCTTCTGGCTCTTGTGCTTGACCGTGGGGCGGTGCTTGCCGCTCAGGCGCTTGTGGCTGCCTCCCTTTGCGAGCGCGGCCTCGGCACCGTGACGCGCGTTGGATCGCGACGTGACAACAGCGCCCTGACCCGCTTTGAGCTTGGAGAGCGAGCCCGTCTCACCCGGCGCGATGTGGCTCGGGGAAGTGCGGGGCTCGTCCATGTCCAGCTCGGGCACGCGCTGCTTGAAGTGACTGGCCATTGTTGCTCCTTGGCGTTTGCGTTTGGTGTGTCTCTCTAGTGTAGCGGGTAGCGAGGCGCGCGCCTACACCTCTCGGCGCGCCTCTATAGCACGACCAAGCGTGACCTCGTCGGCATACTCAAGGTCGCCGCCAACGGGAAGCCCGCTGGCCAGGCGCGTCACGCGCACGCCCAGAGGCGCGATGGTGCGCGCGAGGTAGGTGGCCGTGGTCTCGCCCTCCACGTTGGGGTTGGTGGCAAGGATGACCTCCTGCACCTCGTCGCTTGTCAATCGCGACAAGAGCTCACGGACGTGCAGTTGGTCGGGCCCGATCTTGTCCATGGGCGAGATGACGCCGCCCAGAACGTGGTAGAGGCCATGATAGGTGGCCGTACGCTCAATTGCCGTCACGTCGCGCGGCTCCTGGACCACGCAGATCGCGCTTCGGTCACGGCCGTGGTCGGCGCAGATGTCACACGTCTCCCCCGTGGCGTACGAGAAGCACACGGGGCAGAAGTGCACCTGCTCCTTGACGTCGACGATGGCGGCGGCCAGGCGGCGTGCCTCCTCGTCGTCCGCGCTCAGAAGGTGATAGGCAATGCGCTGGGCCGACTTGGGCCCAATTCCCGGCAGGCGCCCGAGCTCGTCGAGCAGGCGCTGCAGGGCGCGACCGTCATGAGTTGGACCCATGGCCTACATGAGCCCCGGGATGTTCAGGCCGCCCGTAACCGCGCTCATCTGCTGGCCGGCGGTCTCCTGGGCCTGGGCGAGAACCTCGTTGACGGCAGCCAGGACCATGTCCTGGAGCATCTCGACGTCCTCGGGGTCGACAGCCTCGGGATCGATGGTGAGACTGGTAAGCTGCATGTCGCAGTTGGCCGTAGCCTTGACCATGCCGCCGCCGGCAGAAGCGCTGACCTCAATGTCCTTGAGCTTGTCCTGGGCGGCAAGCATCTGCTCCTGCATCTTGCGGGCCTGCTTCATCATCTGCTGCATGTTCATCTGTGCCATGTGAATCCTCTTCCAAACGCATTCGTACTCGCGCCGCTCGCGCGGCGTCACTACATCATACCCAAGCGACGCGCGCTACTCCTTGGGCTCCTGGGGAAGTACCTCGACGTTCACTTGCCCAAAGACACCCTCGACAAGAGACTTCATCTGCAGGTCCTCCTCCGAGAGGTTGGCCGAGGCCGCCTCGGGCGCGGGAGCGGGCTCAGGCGCTGGCGCAGAAGCTCCTGGCTCGTCGACGACGACATCGTCGTAGGGAGGCACGTCGTCGTCAGCGGAGGGCGCGGGCGCAGGGGCCGGCTCCGGCACGGGCGCTGGCGTGGGCGTGGGTGCCGGAGCAGGGGCGGGTGCGGGTGCTGGGGCTG
>CAJOGH010000036.1:4169-23172 GCA_905233865.1 uncultured Atopobiaceae bacterium | reverse complement strand
CATCTCCCCCGCCGAGATCGAGGCAGAGCTCACGACCATCGATGGCATCAAGGACGCCAAGGTCATGGGAGCCCCGCACGCAATCTTTGGCGAGAGCGTCGAGGCCTGCGTGGTCACGGAGCCCGCAAACTCCCTGAGTCAGCGGAGTGTGCTGAAGGCTCTGCGCGAGCGCCTTCCGCGCTACAAGGTGCCCGCGCACGTGTTCCGCTTCGACACGTTCCCGCTCAACGTCAACGGCAAGCTGGACCATCGCGCCCTGTACGCAAGCATGCTGGGAAAGCTCCTCGAGAACGAGGTGGACGAGGAACTCGCCGGTGGCATCACCGTGTTCGAGATCACCGTCAAGAACTCCAGCTACGCAATAGGCCCCGTGACGACGCTCGTGGAGGACCTGGCGACAAACGTCGGGTTCGGCCACGGCAAGGTCATCAAGATCCGCCTCGCGGTAGAGGAGATGCTCATCGAGCGCATCATGTACGCCTACTCGGGCGCGGGCGACATACGCGTCCGCATAACGCTCATGCCAGAGTGGCTGCGCATCTCCTTTAGGGACGACGGAGCCGAGTACGTGATCGACAAGCGCAGAGACACCTCGACGAGCGCCCGCATCATCCTGGGCTCGGTCGACAACTACCACACCGAGCGGCGCGAGGGACGGCCCGAGTACTGCATGGACTTCCTCTACGACAAGGACCTGGACGTGAAGGGCTTCCTGCTCAAGGACAAGGGCTCGGCCGAGAAGTGGGAGGACTTTGACGAGATACTCAAGTCCCTTTCGTAGGGACATGCAAGCGCTGGCTCTTGTCGGCATAAGGATGTGCAAGAGAGCGACGGGTGTCGTTCCGAACGAAAGGGGTTAGATGACCATGAGCGAGACCAGGCCGACGTTCCAGAAGAAGGAGATGGCGATCTCGTCGACTCCGTACGTATACTTTCCCAAAGGCACCGAGCTCCTCGCATACGCAGTGGAGGTGACCCACGAGAACGAGGTCGATGCCGACCTGCTGCAAAAGGCGCTCGACCGCACCATCACGCGCATGCCCTACCTCTCTGACACGCTCATGATTGAGGGAGGCGCGGTGTACTACGCCTCCAACCCGCTTCCCATGGAGGTGGGCCGTGGAGTTGGCCTGCGCCACGTGGGCGGGCCCGAGACCAACTACCACATGCTCGACCTCACCTGCGAGGGCAAGGTCACGCGCTTTGCGATGTACCACGGCTTCTGCGACGGTCAGGGCCTCAGCATGTTCATGGAGTCGGTGTTGTACCACTACTACTGCATGCACGATGGCAAGGACTACGACCCCTGTGGGATCCGCACGGACGCGGGCACGATGACGGAGGCGGAGGAGTTTGACCCCGCGAGCGTCCAGCGCTCGGTGAGCCCGGACTTCGAGATGCCCGAGAGGAAGCAACAGGACGCCTACCACCTGCCCGAGCTGACGCGTCACCTTGGCAACGACGCGCGCGACTGGGGGCTGCAGGTGAGCTCAGAGCGCCTCATGGCCGTTGTGAAGGAGAGCGGGACGTCACCGTCAGTCTTTATCTCCATGCTCCTTGGTGAGGCGGTCGCGGCGACCCACCCGGACGCCGACGCGCCCATCGTCGCCAATGTGCCCATCTCAGTCCGCGCCATGCTGGGCTGCGACGAAACGTTCAAGAACTGCTCCTCACGCATCACGCTGCCGCTGACCGGCACGCCGCTCGACGACCTGCCCTTCGCGCAGCGCGCCGCCCAGATGCGCAACATCCTCAAGACGCAGATGAACCCCGACATCTGGCGAGCCACGTACAACATGCTGAACGGCCTGTACGCCAAGCGGATGGAAGGGGCGACCGACTACTGGGAGGAGACCAAGAAGCCCTCGACCTTTACAAGCGTCAGCCACGACACCTTCTACATCGACTACATCGGACGGATTCGCAAGACGGACTATGCCGACAAGATCGTGGACGTGCGCTTCATCTGCAAGCCGCCCGCGGGCAACACCGTCCACATGAACGTGATCGACCACGCCGGCAAGTTCCGCATTGACTGCCTTGCCTGCAACGACATCACGGAGCTCTTCGACGCGTTCGCACAGGCGTTTGCGAACCACGGCCTGGAGGTCGAGCGCAAGCCCGAGGTGCGCTTTGAGCTGCCGGAGACCGCCTGGCGCGAGGGGTACTAGGACGTACGGCGCCCGGTGCGCGACGTGCCGGGCGCCATACCTGTCCCCATTATCATTTTGATAATGGTACCTGTCCCCGTTATCATTTTGATAATGGTACCTGTCCCCATTATCATTTGGGGGTGCGGACATTTTTTTGTACCTCAGGACGAGTGCCCGAGGCGGCGGCGTCTGCCGTCAATCGTATCGTACACGACCTTGCCTTCCTCCCTGAAGGCCTTGATCCTCTTGGAGCTATACTCGCGCATCCACTGGTCGAGCGCTGCCACGAACTCCTCCGAGGTCACCCCCGCCCAGTCCCTCGGGTAGTAGAACTCGCTCTTCAGGATGCCGAAGAACCCCTCGGCGGCCGCGTTGTCGCCCGAGCGGCCCTTGCGCGACATGGAGCGCTGGATTCCGTGCTCCTCGCAGATGGCCACCCATCCGGGCCAGAAGTAGTGGCACCCGCTGTCGCTGTGGCAGAAGACGGGCCTCCCCGGCTCCAGCCGATCGCAGGCCATCAGCAACGCCCTGTTGGCCAGCTCGGCGTCGGGGCGCTGGGAGATGCACCAGCCGAGGGGCTTGCCGTCGTAGAGGTCGATGACGGGGGCGAGGTAGTGCTTAGGCGCGTCGGGGAGCCTGAACTCCGTCACGTCGGTGACCAGCTTCCTGCCGGGGGAGTCCGCGCGGAAGTCGTGGGTCCCGTCCTCTCGGAGGGGCAGGTTGGGCGGCCTGTCTCCCAGCTCTCCGGCATAGGAGTTGTAGCGCCGCCTCCTCTTGCCGCGCCTCACGACCAGGCCGTCCTCGCCCATGATCCGGCGCACGACCTTCTCGGAGACCACGACGGGCGTCTCGCGCATGCGCAGCCTGTGGGTGACCACGCGGTAGCCGCGGAGCCCTCCCTCCGCCTCGAACTCCTCGGCCACCAGCGGCCGCAGCCAGGCGTACCTGTCGCCGGCCTCGAGAGCCCTGCGCTGGTACTCATAGGAGCTCTTCGATATCCCCAAGAAACCGGTGAGTTCTCTCAATGACCACTTCGCGTTCGCCCTCAGCCAGTTGATGAGCAGGGCCTTCTCCCTGTTCGTCAAAGAGCCAAGGGCGCGTCCTTTTAAAACTTCGTGCATGCCCCTGAGCAAGTCGTTCTCCAGCCTCAGCCTGCGGATGATCTCGTCCTTGTCGTCGGGGTCGACGTCGGGGAAGTCGGGGCCGTCTCCGACCACCTTCGGAGGTTTCATCTGCGTCCTCCCGGGTCTCGTTTGGCGAGGCCCCGTGCCAGGGCCGTCGTGGCTCCCGTTGACCAGGCGCCATGCAGTCATTCTACTCATTGGGCGCAGCTCGTCGGGGTGAGGCCACGAGCGTGCAGCTCCCTGGCCCTTCTCGCCAGAATCTCTCCGTCTTTCATGCGGACTCCCTTCTGGACCGTTTGGTCCAACTTTTCGTCAACCTACTATTTTCTGCGAGTTTTCGGGCGAGCCTCCGATGCGACATCCTGCATGCATCGATGGGCATGCTGACGCCAGCCCCTGCTACAATGGGGCACGCAAGGATACGGCTGGCATCGGGTGGAATCGGGCTAGCCGTTATTCTTTTCGTAGGGCTTCCCGTCACGCAGCATCGCGTACATGACGTTCAGCCTCCTTCTCGCCAGGGCGGTGACCGCCGATCCGTAGCTGCGCCCTTCGGACCTCTTCCTCTCGTAGTACGCACGCGACTCTTCGCAGAAGAGTATGGACTTGCTCGCAGACAGCACGAGGACCCGCTTGAGCCTGCGGTTGCCGCCGCGCGGCTTGGTGACGGAATGCACCGTCGTCCCCGATTGCCTGACACGCGGCGCGAGGCCCGCGTAGGCGGCCAGCTTGGCTGCCGAGCCGAACCTCGAGACGTCCCCGACCTCGGAGAGGAACGTCGCGCACGTCACGGCACCCAAGCCGGGCAGCGTCATCAGGATCTGGGCCTCTGGCATCGCGGAGAGCGCTTCGTCCCTCCTTGCAGCGACATCCTTGCGCGATTTCAGGGTCGCGAGCAGGTAGGATGCCTCGAGCTTGATGAGCTCTTCGGTTCCCTCCACCCCGGGCAGCGACACGGTCTGGCGGGAGACGGCCTCGAACAGCTCGTCTATCTTCGCCAGCGCAGCCGGCCCCATGCCCTTGCGCGCCTTTGCCCAGCGCCTGACGTTGCCGCGGCCGGCTTTCTTGAGGCCGTGGCATCCGCCGTACCTCGCAAGCACGGCGAGGTAGAGCTGGCTCTGTATGCGTTTGCCCGCGAGATGGGCCTCGAGCGCGGGGCAGGTGGATAGCAGCAGGTCGTGGAGTCTGTTGCCAGCCCTGGTCGCCTCCTCGGTCAGCTCGCGGTCGTACGACATGAGGGATGCCAGGCGCAGGCAGGCGTCGCTCTTGGCGCCCACCGGCTTGACGAGGCGGGGCAGGCTAGCCGACACCTCGGCTATCACGAACGCGTCGTGCGCGTCGGTCTTCACCTCTCCGCCGTACATCTCGATGGCCTGCGCCATCGCCCGGGGCGTGATGAACCCGCGAGGAACGCCCATGTCATCGGCGATTGCGAAGAGCAGGGCGGACATGCTGCCGGGTTGGTCGACCACGACCATGGTCCTTCCGACGCGCATAAGCTCTCCGAGGGCGTCGCGGATCTCGCGCTCGTCCTGCCCGATCTTCGCGTCCAGCAGAACTTCGCCCGTTCGCCTGTCGATCGCCGTGAAGTGATGCGACCACTTGCCCACGTCGACCCCGCAGCTGATATCGAACTCTCTTTCCATTCGGCTCCCTTCGTTCGCGAGGAGCTGGCGTTCGGCCACGGCACCAACCACGGCATTACTTTGAGAGAGCAGGCTGCGCCAAGCGCGCCTCGACATCAACCTATCGGCTATCAGTCGGCGCCAGCGAATCCGGCGGCATGACAAAAAAGATCATCTGGACAGCCGCACATGGCCAAACCGGATTCGTCGGCCACCAGCGTCGGACCATCCTCTTTCCCTGTGTCCGATGCAGCCATTGTAGGAACACTGGAAAACCCTGACAGCCTATAACGCACCGGATCCGCCGGCGCTCAGCAACAGGCGCTTCCTCGAGTTATGCTGCGCCTGATACGCTCATATTAGGAGAAAGAAATATCAAAGTCCGCACCCCCTTTTGATAATGGTACCTGTCCCCATTGTCATTTCTATTCCTTGATGGTCAGAACGACCATGGTGATGTCGTCGAACTGGGGGGCTCCCCGAGAGAAGTCCCCGATGTCCTCGAGGACGCTGGCGAGCACCTGGTCGCCGGGAGATTGCCTGGTGTCCTCTAGTACCTTGTCCAACCTGTCTTCACCATATAGGGCGTTCGTCGGGTCATGGGCCTCGGTGACGCCATCGGTATAGAGGAAGAGGCGGTCTCCCGGCTCGAGCTTGAGTTCGCTTTGACCGTATTCCGTGAAATCAAACCCGGCGAGGAACAGCTCATGGGCGTCCTTCAACGGCTCGCATGGCTTTCCCCTGCGTTGCAAGACCGGGTAATTGTGCCCGGCATTGGTGTACTGCAGAGTCATCGTGCGCGTGTCCAGGATGCCGATCCACGCGGTTATGAACATGTCCTCGTCGTTGTTCTCGCAGAGACGTGCGTTTGCGGCGGTCATGATCTCCGACGTGCCGTCTCGGACGAGGGCGTAGTCCTTGATCACAGTGGTGCCCCGCATCATGAAGAGCGCGGCAGGCATGCCCTTGCCACTGACGTCTGCGATGACGATGCAAAGGCGGTTCGGGTCGATCATGAAGCAATCGTAGAAGTCGCCGCCCACTTCTTTCGCCGTATTCATGCTCGCGTGCAAATCGAACGCCTCGCCCGCAGGAGGGACCGAGGGCAGCATGCCCGCCTGAATCCCCGCGGCCGCGTTGAGCTCCGTCTGCGTGGACACCAGCTTGGAGCTGTTGTAGTTGAATACGATGCAGTACAGGATGACCAGCGACATCAGGATCATCCCGTAGTTGGATGCGTTACCGAACTCTCCAGGGGTCGTGAAGTAGTTAAAGAGCGGCAAGAAGATGAACGTCAGGGCTGCGGCTTTCTGGTTGCGAGGGCTTTCGCTTCGGATGATCAGGACGGTCGCGACGACCGACGCCACGACGAGGTACACGTCTTCCGCTGCAGAGACATCTGTAGCGTAGTACATTGCGTTTGCGTCGACCCAGAATGTGAGCGGATAGAAGATGTTGGACAGCGTGACCAGCGTTTGAACCACCATCAGGACGGGGATGACCCTGTCTGCCCAGATGGCGAGCTTGCCTTTGAAATCAAGCGTGACCCTCACGTAGCGGTAGAAGAAATAGATCATCACGAGGTCGAGCAGTTTGCTGATCATGGCGAACGCGAAGAACAGCGTCGCCTGTCCCAACGCGAGCCCCGTGAAGAACATAAGCCCATTCACCAGAAAGCCGGCACTCACCAAGACGGTCAAGGCGCCGAACTCCCTCGCCCCGACACCTCTCTGCCTCATGCTGCCAAAGTACAGGGCCGCGCAGGTGAACGCCCCGACGACGTCGATGCCACAGTCGTACAGGCGCTCGCCTACCCTAGCGAGGGTTTCCTGATCGGCAAAAAGCAACCAGCTGAGGGCGAAGGAGGCCACAGCCGACAGGAGAGTGAAGAGCAATTTCAACATTGCACGGCCGTCTGTAGTCTTGTCGAGCATGGTTTCCTCAGCTTCGGGCGATGGTTCATGCGTGATGCACGGCGTTGCGTCTAGTCGCGCTGGCGCCTTCGAGCCGCGAGCGCGAGCGCCGCAGCGGCCAGCACCACGAGGGCGGTGGCTGCGGGAGCCGCGTAGAGCATGGTGTCGCCGGTCTTTGGGAGGCTCGAGCTCGACCCGCCCGCACTGTTGGAGTCGCCCTTCGCGGCGCTTACCCTGAACTTCACGCTCTCCACCTGCGACGAGACCACCTTTGACTCTCCGTCGAAAGAGGTGTGCGCCTGGTAAGGCACCGACGCGATGTTCTTGTCGGCGTTGAGGTAGGGGTCGAGCGTCGCGCCCGAGCGCAGCTTGGCCTTGTAGGAAATCTGTATGGTCTTGCCGCGCAGGGCCGTGGCATCGTCTATCTCCACCGTGAGCTTCTGGCCGTCGATGGATACCTTGGCAGAGCTTAGCGCCGCGCCGTCGCACGTCACGGCGACACCGCTGGCGTCCACCGTGTATTGCAGGACGTCCTCGAGGTCGACCCACGTGCGCACGGACGTCGCCCAGCTGGGCACTTCCTGGTTCACAGCGTAGGTGATCTCGTCCGTTTGAGAGGCGAAGGCGGAACCCTTGCTGTTGGACATGGTCGGCGCGGGATAGATCTTCTCGACAATGGTGGAGGTCACCGTCTGCGTCTGGGAGTCGACATGGCTCGCATCGCCGGCCACTTTGTAGTAGACCGTGTACTCGCCCGGATCCGTCGCGGTGGGCAGCTCGGCGGCATACGTCTTCCCATCGAGCGAGTACAGCATGGTGCCGCCGCTGGCTGCGCCCTCCGTCACCAGCTCCTGGGGCTTGCCGGTGTAGAGAAGGCTCTTCCCCGCAGGCGCCGTCGTAGCGGAAGCCGCAGTGGCCGGGAAGAGGACCCGTCTGTAGCCGCTCAAGTCCTTGCTATCTGCGTTGGCCTCAATGGACGTCTTGCCCTCGGTACCGGCAACGTCTGAATAGCCAAGGCCGAAAACGGCGTTCTTCACGCTGGTATCCGCATTGATGGCGCCGGCCGGGCCCTGGGCGATAAAAGACGCAACCCCCTCTTCGATCACGAGCGAGCCGTTGCCGGATTTGCCCCTGGAATCGATGGCGCTCACGCCGTATGCCTTGTCGCCGTTTCCAGATGCCTGAACGGAGCCTCCCTTTACGGTCATGATGCAGCCGTCAATGCCGATGCCGCTGCTTTCGCTTTCCCTGCTTTCCGCTACGACGCTGCCGCCGTTGACGACAATGCCGGGAACCAATCCCGTTTCGCCCGATGCGGGGTGGCGCACGGCGTAGATGCCGTACTGGTGGCCCTTTGCGGTGACCGTGCCGCCGTTGACGGTCAGGGTGCCGTAGTCGCAGGCGATGGCGCAGGGGGCCATGATGCTTGTTGTGTAGGAGGCGGGAACGGAGCATAGGGCAAAAACCTCGCCGCCGTTGACGACGATGTCGCCTCCCACGGAGATGCCGCGATATCCACTGGCGGTGACCGTACCGCCGTCGATTTTCACGTCACCGTATTCGGCGCTTATCCCGTACAGCGTGTTCGCGCCCCCTGTGGTTTCGGCGACAACCGTTCCGGCGTCTGCGCCGATGGCAATCGTGCCCTCGTACGAATAGATGCCGTAATCGCAGCCTGTCGCCAATACCGAGCCGCCCTCGACGTTCACGTCGCCCTTTGCATAGATGCCGGCCCCTCCGTCTTCCATGCCGCCGGCATTTGCAGAAAGGCTACCCGTCCCTTTGACCGTCAGGCTCCCCGCGCAGAAGATGCCGCAGTAGCGATGGGTTGGATCTTCATCCTCTTCGTCGTCGCTGCCTTCTGAAGCGTTGCCGTCCGTGGAATCGGCAGTGACAACGATGCTGCTTTCGCCTGCAAGCTCGACTACCAACGCGCTGTCAGCGTTCCAAAAGATCGGGGCGTGGCGATAATAGTCCCATTCGCCATCGTAGTCCTGCAGCGTTTCCATATGGCCCGGGCCCGTGTAGCTGTAGCCGCTCAGCGTTAACGTAGCGGGATTGCCGTTCGCAGCCGGCATGAAGCTCCAGCCCTGACCCGTCAGGTTAGCGCTCGTGACCTGCGTCTCGCCAACCCAGAGGGGGTACGTATCAGCGGCGGTCTGCAGCTCTGCGGGCGCAATGAGACCGGTTTCGTCATCATCCGCCAGGGCCATCCCTACACCCGCGCCGGACATAAGCCCCAGCACCATGGTGATGACTACAATCAGGCTTAGTGCGAGCCTTGGCAGCTTCCCTTTGGGAGTTGCTCCCATGTTGGTCTCCTCTCCCAACGCGTGACGCGCCAATGTCTTGAAACAGCCCGCGTCAACGTAGCAAAAGCATGTGCGTCCATTGTTAGTACGAGCGTCGCCTAGGTGCGGATGGCTGTGGATGATGGAGGCAAGCGGTTGCGTTTCCGCCACCGCCCATGCGGGGCGGCCGGCCGGCGGCCCCTCAAAGCTGCATCCAATGCTAGCCTCTTCGGGGCGACGAATCAAACAGTTTTCGATTGAGGCCAAAACAAACTGTAATAGGCGTTACGTATGCTCTTATCGACCGAAAGGACGGGCGGAGCTTGTCCGACACTCGCCTTATACCAGGATCCTTACCCAAGGAGCATTTGGCGAACGTCCTCGTGGTACTGGGGCTTGACCAGGTAGTACAGAAAGACGTCAATGAGCTTGTCGCGCCGCCTCTTGCGCCCGACGATCTTGAAGTAACGGATTCCGTACTCCATGCGCAGGCGGGAAACCTCCTCGTTGGAAAGGACGATCGGGCCGTCGAACAGGTCGGCGAGGTCGGCCTTCGAGCGGCCGCACTCCTCGCAAAAGAGCGTACTCTCGCCGTTTAGCTGGTCACGGCTCTCGTGCTCGTAGTGCTTCTGACGAACGGGGCAATGGGGCGCACAGAGCTCGTTGACCATCACCTCGAGGCGTTCTGGGTGGGCGACCTGGGAAAGAACGTCGTAGTCCTTGTTCAGGTTGTAGTTGAGTACCACGTAGTCAAAGCGCTCAAGCGCATCGTTGAGCGCATGTATGTCGGTGATCTCACGGCTTGTCGACAGCACGAGCTTGAACGGATAGTTCTGACGCAGATAGTCTGTAGCCTCATCCGTATAGACGATTACCTCAACGTCATAGTTGCTCGCGATGTCCAGGATCTCCCTCACGTACGGATCACCGCTCAGTACATGGCGGTCGAGGAACACGTTGGTAAAGGTCAGGCGCACCTTCACGCCCGCATCGTTGAGCATGGCAAAGGTTCCGTGCATCAGGAATGGCGTATACCGCTTCCCCACAACGTGCCGCCCGCCGTTGGCCTTGCACTGGGGAAAGCAGCCGTACACGCTGTCTAGGCACACTCCGTCTCGGAACATCGCCGGGTCGCTGCGCCACGCCTTTATGAGGGCGAGGTTCAGCTGGAAGTTAGACGTAAAGTCCGGCAATGCGAAACGCGCGTCAACCATGTGCTCACTCCTAGTCAATACACGAGATGGCGCCTGTTCCACACCATGCGACGCGGAACAGACGCCTAAGTCGTCGATCTTCTGCTACTTGTGCCGTACGGAAGGGACGACTACTCGTACCACTGGTTCAGGTGGCAGTCGCTGCGCTCCCCAAAGCTATCGCACGACCATCCGCCGGTGACGCCATCCAGGTCCTCGTCGGAGAGCTCGTAGCCCTCCTCCTTCGCGAGCTTCAGCATCTCCTCGGGGGTCTTGCACGCCTTAGCCTTCTCGCGGAGCTCGGGGCTTAGCTTCTTGGGATCCATGTCTTCCTCCTTCTTGACTGGCAGGGTGGAAACCCGCTTTTAGTACAACCGTTATACGGTGCTTTGGGAACTTCTGTCCCTAGCTTTAAAGGGAGTTTCAGTGCCTCCACATCTTCTACACATTCTAGCAACGTTGGGCTGGGTTGTGGGAGCGTATCGAAGGGCACTCCAAGCAAGACAATTGCTTCAGCCTATTTTTTTATATATTTTCCGCCGCATTTCTTAGCTATTTTCCGCCAAGCTCGCAACGGGGGTAATTCGCAAGTCAAGTCATTAAACAAAAGCAGGCAGATGGAAATCCATGTGGTGGGCGTTACAAGATTTGAACTTGTGACCTCTTCCGTGTCAGGGAAGCGCTCTCCCCCTGAGCTAAACGCCCGTTATTCAGGGGCTGCATTGCGCAGCGAGGAGTACTATACCGTATCCCTTCCAAGCCATGCAAGCCAATCACACGATATTCGTAACTCCACCTCGCGCACACGACCATTGGGCAACGCTGAACGCGCGCTTCCTACTCGGCCTCCTGCGCCTCATGAACGGCACGGTGCGTGAGAAGGTAGAAGAACGGCGTGTCGAGCAGGGCGATGATGAGCTTGACCAGGTACTGGCCGACCATCATGGCAACGAGCGTGCCCACCATCTCGCCCTGGAAGAGCCAGCCAGAGCCAATGCCAAACGCGATGCCGATGTAGATGATGGTGTCGATCATCTGCGAGGTCATCGTGGACGCGTTGTTCCACAGCCAGCGTTTGCGCTCAAAGCCAGACTCGTCACGCCCACGCGCCCAGTCACGGATGCGGTGGAAGACGAAGACGTCCCAGCTCTGGCTGCACAGATAGGCCGTGAGCGACGCGGCAACGAACACGAAGTTCTGACCCAGCAGCATCTCATAGGCCTGCTGCATGGCGGGGTCGGCCGCGGGCAAAAACTGCGCCATCACGATGAGTCCCAGGGCGATGACCTGGCAGAAGAAGCCGATGCGCACCAGCTGCTGGGCCTCGCGCTTGCCCCAGATCTCACCGACGACGTCGGTGGCAAGGAAGGTGAGGGCGTAGCACAGCACGGCGCTGGGCACCATGACGGGGTTGCCAAACAGGGAGAGCCCCGTGACCACGACCTTGGAGGCGATGACGTTGGAGATCACCAGGCACGAAACGAAGACCATCGCACAGGCGATCAGGTTAAACGAGTTCTTTCTCATGGTTAGTCCTTTAGTTTTTTAAGGTTGGATGTTTCGACAACCCCTGGCAGTACTCCCCTTTCATGAGCCAGGATTGATAGAAGGACAGATGCGTGCGCCATTGTAGCGCATGGATGAGGCCCGGGCACAACGCCTACCCGGACCCCACAAACGGTCGTATAAGACGTGCCCCGTAGGTTCTTATCACCTGGAGCCGCGGGCACCATCGCCCATGTCCAGGTCTGTCAGCTGGTCAAACATGCGGCGGCGTGCGATGTCCTCGTAGGGAGTACCAGGCTTGCCCCAGGACGCGAAGGGGTAGATGGAGATGCCGCCACGAGGATAGAACAGCCCACGCACCTCGATGTAGCGCGGCTCCATGAGGTCGCGCAGGTCCTTCATGATCACGTTGACGACGTCCTCGTGGAAGTCGCCATGGTTGCGGAAGCTAAAGAGATAAAGCTTGAGCGACTTGGACTCCACCATGCGCACGTCAGGCACGTAGTTGATGTAGATGGTGCCAAAGTCAGGCTGGCCGGTGATGGGGCACAGCGTGGTGAACTCCGGGCAGCGGAAGGTCACCATGTAGTCACGGTCCTGGTGGCGGTTCTCAAAGGTCTCCAGGAGCGACTTGTCGTAGTCAGTCTCGTACCGGGTGCCGGCCGACCCGAGCTTGGTAAGTCCCTCGTCCTTGGCGATTCGTTCAGCGCACATGCGTCTACCTTTCCTTTTTTGAGTTCGTTCAGCGGAACGACACAAAATCTCGTCAAATTGCAAACTCGTTCTTGCACACCGTGCAAGGTTATCGTATAGTTCTTCTCGCACGCAAGAGCGCGGGCTTGGCGCAGTTGGTAGCGCGCCACCTTGCCAAGGTGGAGGTCGCGGGTTCGAACCCCGTAGCCCGCTCCAGTGTTTCTTAGGGGCCGCTCAGAAGCGGCCTTGTTCATATTAGAGGGCGACTTAGCCAAGTGGTAAGGCGCGGGCCTGCAAAGCCCTGATCCCCGGTTCGAATCCGGGAGTCGCCTCCAGAACTTCCGACCGGCACCTCAGGTGCCGGTTTTTCGTTGCCGCGATCCGGTCGCGCTGGCCGAAGATGCGTTTTGGTTCCTAATTGGCCCTCTCACGCCTGCCAATGCTCCCCTCCTGCGGACAAAAGCCCAGATAGGCGCGAGCCAAGCTCAGAGATTCAGCACCAAAAAGGGCCAAAAGGAAACAGAAACGCATGAGGCTCATCAGGCGGCCGCGCTCCGTCATGACTAAGCGCGCGGGGCAAGGGGAACAAGCAGCATATGAACATCAACGCTGGCACAGTCATCCTTCCGGTTGGCGGCGACATTGACATGTCGTCGGCCGACGAGCTGCGCACAACCATCGACCTGCTCATAGACGACGGCTGCGGCCGCCTGATCCTGAACATGGAGAAGGTGGGCTACGTCGACTCGGCGGGATATGCCATGCTCGTGGCCTCCGCGCGGCGGATGCGTGCTGCAGGAGGCGTGCTGTCGCTTGTGGGCGTGCAGCCCAACGTGTACCGCACCATGTACCTCGCGCGTCTCGTGGACTTCATACCCGTCACGCGTATGACGTCGGGAACCGTGCCAGACATCGAGCCTGGTGCCCGCGCACTGTGGGCCCGCACGGCCAAGGTAGAGCCCGACGACCTTGCCGCCACGCGCTCCAAGGTCCGCGCATGGCTCTCGGACATGCGCCTCACACCTGACCAGGTGTTTGACATGACGCTTGCCTGCGGCGAGGCCATGGGCAACGCCGTGGACCATGGCTGCGGCTGTGCGCTGGTGACGCTCACGGCCTGGCCCGACCGTGCCGTCATGGAGGTCACCGACTGTGGTTGTGGCTTTAACTGCGCCACGGGCGAGGTGCCCAAGCCCGAGCATGGCGGCAACGAGCGCGGTCGTGGCATCAGCCTCATGCGCCTGCTCGTGGACCAGGTGGAGATTTCCTCGCGCTCGCGCGGCGAGGGCACCCTCGTGCGCCTGACTAAGATGATCTCCTAGCGCGCGGGTGCGTGGCGGCGGCGAACGAGCGCGCCCGGCCTACCCTACCTCGTCAAAGCGCAGCGACACGAGCGCCACGTCATCGTCCAGCTGATTGGACGTGAACTCGTCCAGACGGGCGAGCAGGTGCTCCAGGAGCTCGTCAGCGGACCCGTCCTCGTTCATGAGGGCGTCGCGCAGGCCGTCCTCGCCAAAGAAGCTGCCGTCCTTCGCGCGCGCTTCGGTGGTGCCGTCGGTATAGAGCAGCAGTGTGTCGCCCTCCATGAGCTCGACCTCACCGTCGCGATAGGCCATGTCCTCAAAGGCCCCCACCACGCCCGACTGGACGTTGAGCGCCTCCAAGACCGAGCCGCCCGCGCGCATAAGCAGCGCCGGTGGATGTCCCGCAGAGCAGTACGTGAGCCTCCCCTGCCCCAGGTCAACGATGCCCACGAAAAGCGTGGCAAAGGTCTCCAGGCGCGAGAAGCCCAGCAGGAACTGGTTGAGCATACCTACCATATGCGCCGGTCCGAGGCCCTGCCAGGCATACGCACCCAGCGCGCACTTGACCGCGGCGGAGGTGGCAGCCGCCTGTACGCCCTTGCCGCTCACGTCGCCCATGACAACACAGGCGCGACGGTCCGGCAGGCGAATGAGATCGTAGAAGTCGCCACCCACGAATGCGTCGCGCGTGGCAGACGAGTACACGTCATGGGCGCAGATCCCCTCCACATGCTGGAGCTGGTTGCGCATACCCTGCTGCAGTGCCTGCGATATGCGGCGGTCGTGTGTGCGCAGCTGCTCGCCACGCTCCTGCGTGCGGATGGCGTCCACGATGCCTCGGCAGAACGAGAGCTCGCGTGGCGTCAGCATAGGCGCGCCCTCGCGACCCAGGAAGAGCCATGCCAGGCGTCGTCCGCCCACAAGCCCAGGGTCGACAAGAACCCCCACCCCTGACTCGCCGGTACTTGCCAGCCAACCACCAAGGTCCGTATGAGGCGTCACCTCGACGACCGTGCCCTGCGAGCCCGCGCGACCACGCTCTAGTTCATCTAAGGACAGGGGCAGCTCGCAGGTGCCCGCATGAGGGAAGTCACCTCGCGCGGTACGCGCGCCCTCGTCCTCGACGAGCGGCACGAGGTCACACGACAGGACCTCGGCTGCCTCGCGCAGTGCGTCCCACCACGCGTCGCTGCCTGGCTCGCTAGCGGCCAGCTCGTCGCGAAGGCGGGTGCTTGCCTGACGCAGCTCGGTCTCGCGCTTGGAGCGCATGGCACTCAGCATACCCATGATCTGCGTACTCAGGTATTGCGCCACGGCGTCAAGCAGGCGCGCGTCGGCAGAATCCAGGGCACGAGAGGCACCCCATCCCACAAAGATGAGTGCAATGACCTGGTCGCCAAAGATGATGGGCACCGCAAAGGCACTGGAGTATGGCAAGACGGACTCGCTGCTCACGGACAGCAGTGCCCCCGTCTCGTCAATCGAGAGCGTGCGCTCGGCCACATCGTGCTCGCGAAGCTCTCGCTTGCCCAGCGGCTGGAGATGGTAGCGAACGGTGCGCCCATGGGCGCTCACGAGCTCTGCGACAGAGCCCTGCGTGGCAAAGACGGCGGGAAGGGCCTGCTCGTCCGCACCCGCGGAACCGGCCGCCAGACGCATGGACCGACGCTCGGCAAGGTACATGACGGCCGCGTCGGCATCGAGCATGTCCTCCAGAGATGACAGGACACGGTCACACAGCCCCATGATGTCCTGTGCCTCAATGGTACCCAGGATCACGTCGAGCGTACCCGAGAGTCGCTTGTTGGCGCTCACGAGCTCGCTCAGCTCCCGCGACGGCAGACGACGGCCGTCAACGGGGGTGGCCGCCATGACAAAGAGGTCACGGTTGACGGAGATGCGCCGCGCGCGAACGTCTAGGTCAAGCGTACGCCCGTCCGCGCCCGCACAGGTCACGTGAGCCACTTGGCCGTCCAGGCCAAAGGGAAGGTCGTCGGTCACGTCCTGATAGGCACCAAGCTCGCGGCCAGCGGGAAAGACATCCAAGATGGAGGGGTCGGCACTGGGGATGGGCAAGAGCTCGCGCGCCACGTCGTTTGCCATGGTGATCTCGCCCGTGCGCGTAAAGGTGAGTAGCACGTCGCTGGTAAGCCCCATGAAGCTCCCCAGCGCCGCGTCTACGGCAGCATCAACGGGGCTCAGGCGCCGAGGGCGGGCGAGGTCGTGCGACATGTTCACTCCCTACTAAAAACGGCCCCTTGCGGGGCCGTGAGCTTGTGCTTGGTGTCGGAGGCGGGACTTGAACCCGCACGCCCTTTTAGTCAGGCACTAGCACCTCAAGCTAGCGCGTCTGCCAATTCCGCCACTCCGACGTGACTTCAAGCGAGGGATACAATACCACAACCCGCGCCCCACGCAACCCCAGAATCAAGAGAATGTGAAGAGCGGCACACGGCAGCGCACATACCTTGCCGCAAGCTGCGCTCTTGTCTACTTGTTGCTGCTCTTGCTGCCACTCGTGCCCTCAGAGGCAACCGGCACGACGGTCCCCGGCGTCACGCGCTCGAAGAACGTCACATGAGCGGTAGCCGCGTACGTCCCTGACTGCACGGAGGAGGACGATCCCGTAAAGCCAGAGCCAGACTTGGTCGCATCCTTGTCGCGGAAGCTCAGGCTGTCGACCGTGCAGAGATAGGGGCCGCGCTGCAGCGCGTTCATCACGCCGCGAGCCTGGTCGTAGGCATCGCACGAGAAGGTGATGTCCACACCACGGCGCACGACGGAGTCACTGGCCATCTCAAGATCGTTAAAGATGATCTCAAAGTCGGAGAAGCCACCAACCGACCCGTTGAGCAGGGTCATGACGTTCTTGATGTTGTCAAAGGTGGGCATCGTGGTCGCACCCGTCCCCGACTGCTTGAGCTGGGTAATCTGATCCTGCATGCGCTTCATGCGCTGCACACGCGCCTCGCTGGTAAGCACGCCGTCACGCGCTGCAACAACCTGCTCCTGCGCCTCCTTGGCGCGGTTCTGAAGCGGAACGTACACAAGCTGGTAGAAGCCAACGCCAACCAAGATGACGACAAGAGCCACCAGGAGGATCTTCTCGCGAGCCGAAAACTTGTATCCGAGCATCTCCTGCCTCCCCTACTTGGTGGTCGTGGTCGCGACGGCCGTGCCGCCCGCGATCGCGGTTGTCTGGGCCTCACCCGAGCCGTTGGAGGAATCCGTCGACTCAAAGCCGGCAAAGGTCACGATGAGCTTGGTGATCACGTCGCTCGAAGCCCCCTTGCTCGCGACATCCTCGCTGGTGCGCGAACGGGTCACGGAGACGGTGGCAACCGAATCCTGGTCGTTGAGCGTGTTGGTGAGCCGTCCCACCGTGTCCAAGTCGGCATCTGCAAGCACCAGCGTGAGGACGTTGCCGTCCAGCTGCACCTGTGCCACGGAGGCCGTGGGCATGACGTTGCGCTCCACCATGTCGAGCACGGCCAGCGCGTCAACGTTGGACGTGAGGTCGGCCGAGACGTAGCTCTGGTACTCGCGCTCCACCGTGTCGTAGTTCTCGAGCGTCTTGTCGAGCTCGGTCTGCACGCGCTTCTGAGCCGCGAGCTCCTGCTCCGCGCTGGCCGTGGCCATCAGCGGGTCAACGACGCAGAACTTTGCGACCGCCAGGACCACCACAAGCACGAGGATGCCAAGCAGCACGTGAACGCGCTTGATGCCGCCCTCGGCCTGGGCCTGCCCGGCCAGGTTCATGTGACGCTTGGACGGCAGCTCGTTGCCCGCGTCGCGCGCCTTGCCAATGGGGCGGTTGAGGTCGATGGCCATCTAGATCGCCTCGCCTTCGAGCATCGCGGCAACGGCCAAGGCACAGCTGGGCAGCTCCTCGTAGTTCCGGAAGGGCTCGGGGAACAGCTCTGCGATGCTCGCCACGCTCAGGTTGGCAGAGCTCTTGAGCGTCTCCACGAGCTGCGGTATGTGAGCACCGCCGCCCAGCAGGTACATGGCCTGGATGTCCATGCTGCGGTTTGAGAAGTTGTAGAAGTTGATGACCTTGTTGACCTCGATGGCAATGCGCTCGTAGAGGTCGGAACAGACAGGATCGTCCAGGACACCCTCAAAGTTGGTGCGCTTGTAGGCGCTGGCCGAGTAGCGGTCCACGCCGCGCAGGTCCGCGATGGCCTGGTCAAGCTCGCGCAGGCCGATGTCAATGACGCGGGAGGCCTGGTAGAGGTCGCCCTCGTACAGACTCAGCGAGATGTTGTCGTAGCCTAGGTCCATGAAGACGATGCCCGTACCGGTCAGCTCGGGCTCCTCGGCGACGCGCAGGCTCACCAGGCGCGAGAGCGCCATGGCCGCAGGCGTCGCGCACACGAGCTGGCGACCGCTGCGACGGAAGGTCTCCTTCGTGTCCACCATGGCCTCGCGCTCGGTACATGAGGCGTACAGCTCCATGCGCTCGGGCTCACCGTCCTCGGTGCGCACGATCTTATCGACCGCATAGTCAAAGACGTAGCCCGAGGGGTCGCCATCAATGTAGTCGCGGAACTCGTAGGGCAGGTTGAGCTCGAGCTCCTTGACGCTCATGGGAGGCAGCGACACGTGACGGAAGAACGCGCGCGACTCCGGCAGGGCCATACACGCGCTCTTGCCGCGGATGTGGCTCTCAGAGCAGGTCTTCTTTATGAGGTCGGAGAGGGCGTGCGGCGCCACGGAGACGTCATCGACCATCATGTTCTCGGGAATGGGCTTGCACACCAAGCGCAGGCCGTTTCCGTCGCGCTCGCAGATCTTGAGCGCGGAGTTTCCAATGTCGAATCCTACGATTTGACGAGCCATGGGACTCCCCTTGTACGTTTTTGCTATCAACATTGTACGCAGTTTGCCAGCATGCGCCACCACAGAGTTCGCGAGTGGTAGCGCGGGCGTCACATAAGGCTGAGATAGAACTGGAGGAAGGACTGACCTGCTAAAAGCGCTATCCACGTGGCGACAGCGATGGCGGGGCCAAAGCTGAAGGAGCGTTCCGGCACGTCGTCGTCATCGCTTTTGGCGGCGGCGGACGCAGGGCGGTCGGGGCAGAACTGTTCGTCGTCAATGTCCTTGCCTGTGCCATAGGTAACAATCAGGCCCATGACCAGGCCAATGAGGCAGGCTACGATAATGAGGAAGAGACTCACCTGCCAGCCGACGTACAG
>CAJOGH010000036.1:0-4005 GCA_905233865.1 uncultured Atopobiaceae bacterium | reverse complement strand
GCAAGAACCGCGACGAGAAGCGCGCCGTTGGGAATGACCATGGCGTCGATGTCGGTGAGGGTCACGCACACGAGTACCGCGAAGAGCACCATGAGCTGAGCCGCTTCGAGCGTGATGTCGTAGACCGTGAGGATGGAGCAGAAGCCCGCGGCACAGGCGAGCTCAACGAGCAGGTAGCGCACGGAGATGTGCGCGCAGCAGTAGCGACAGCGGCCACGAAGGAACAGCCAGCTGAGGACCGGGATGAGGTCGAGCAGGCCAAGTTCGTGGCCACACGAGGGGCAGTGGCTTCGACCGGTGAGGGTCGCACCCTCCTGAATGAGGCGCAGCGCCATGCAGTTGACGAAGCTGCCCACACACAGACCAATCACGAAGGTGAGCGCGTAGGAGTAGGCGGTTATGAGCGGGGTGGCAAAGAGCAAGGGCGTGTCTCCTTATGAGTGGGGCCCGGACGAATCCGGGCCCCTGAGGTCGCGTGTGCGAGGTTCGGCGATTAGCTGACTTCCTTGGTGCCATCGACTGTCGAGAAGGTCATCGACTTGCCAACGTTCGTGTCGCCCGAAGTGAAGGTAACCTTGACCTCATTGCTCGTGAAGTCAGTTTCAGGGTTGGCAACTTCAATGGTAGACCCAGCAAGCTGAATACCATAGCTGTACGTCGGAGGCGCGGTCTCGCCACTGATCTGGGCGGCAACGCACTCGGCAAAGTAGCTGCGCGCGTTGGCAACGTCGGTCTCATAGCGGGCCTTGTTGAGCTGGGACGTGAAGATGGGGATGGCAACGGCAACGAGAATCGCGATGATGGCGACGACGATGAGCATCTCCATGAGGGTGAAGCCCTTGTAGCCGCGCTTGCGGAGTTCCTCCTTGCGGGCCTTGATGATGTCAAGCATGATTTCCTCCCTTTGGTCAAGCGCGGCTCGGCGCTATTTGTGTGTATTTAGTATACGCAATAGAAGACACGCCTATTCCCCAGCGGTCCGTGATTTTCCGCGAACGGTCGTTTGCATATGACGCATCTACAGTGTGGAATTGAAGGAGCCGTAGATGGAGAACATGGGCAGGTAGACGGCAAGCAGGATCATCACGACGATGCCAGCGAGCAGCACGATGGTGATGGGCTCCAGCAGGCTCAGCGCACGCTCGGTGGCCGTAGCGGTCTCGTTGTCGTAGTAGTCGGCAAGGACACCGAGGGTGTTGTGGAGGCTACCGGTCTCCTCGCCCACCTCGACCATCTCGCACGCGAGCGCAGGGTACGCCTGCGTGCGGCGCAGCGAGCCCGCCAGCGAGTGGCCAGCCTCGAGCTCGCCGACGACCGACCCCAGCGAGGCAGCCATGGAGTAGTTGGCAATGGAGCGCGAGCAGACCTCGACCGCCTTGGGCATGGCCAGGCCCGCGTGGACCATCATGGACATCGTGGAGGCAAACTGGGCCGTGGAGCCGCTGGCGATGATCTTGCCAAACACGGGCAGGCGCAGGGCCAGGCGCGAGCACGCCATGTGGAAGCTGTCGTTGCGCAGCGCCAGGCGGAACGCCACGATGAGGCCCACGACGATGCCGATGAGCAGCGGCCACCAGTTGACCATGAAGTTGGACACGTTGATCATGACCTGCGTGGGCACCGGCAGCTCGCCGCCAAACGACTCGAAGGTGCTCTTGAACGTGGGCACGGCAAAGACCATGATCACGATGACGACGATGACAGCCACGCCCAGGACGAAGGACGGGTAGATCATCGCACTCTTGACCTTGCCAGACGCCTTTGCGCTCTTGTCGTAATACTCGGCAAGGTTGTCAAAGACGACGTCAAGGTTGCCAGACTCCTCGCCCGCGCGCACCGTCTCGATGAAGGTAGCGGGCAGGTTGGAGCCATGGCGCACGAAGGAGTCGGCAAGGCCGGCGCCGGCGGTGATGTCGTCAGCCACGTCGTTGAACACGCGCTCGAGGGCGTGGTCGGTGGTCTGCTCGGCCACCATGCGCAGGGCGCGCGGCAGCGGCAGGCCCGACTTCATGATGATGGCGAGCTGCGAGCAGATGACGGAGAGCGTCTTGTCCTTGGCCTTGCGCGGGCCCAGGATGCCCCGAACGTCGTTCTGCCCCTCGTTCTCCTCCTTGATGCTTGCCACGACCAGCCCGCCGGCGCGCAGGCCCGCGATGGCCTCGTCGACGGTGTTGGCACTGGTGACGCCATCGACCTCGGAGCCCGAGGCCGTGCGTGCGTGATAGGCAAACGTCTTCATCTAGTCCTCCTAGCGCAGCTGGCGACGCACGTAGGTGGGGTCGTGGGCCGCGCCGATGGCAACGTCCACGGCAACGGTGCGCTCGCGCGCCATCTTGACCAGCATGTTGTCCATCGTCACGCTGCCCAGCTCGGCGGAGGTGGCAATGGTGTTCTCGATCTGCGGGGTCTTGCCCTCGCGAATGAGGTTGCGGATGGCGGGGTTGACGATCATGACCTCGCAGGCGCACACGCGGCCGGGCTCGGCGCGGCGCGGGAGCAGCTGCTGCGAGAGGACCGCCATGAGGGTCGTGGAGAGCTGCAGACGAATCTGGCGCTGACGGCCCTCGGGGAAGACGTCGACCATACGGTCGATGCTGTCCGCAGCGCTCTGCGTGTGCAGGGTGCCAAACACCAGGTGGCCCGTCTCGGCCGCGGTGAGCGCGGTCTCGATGGTGTCCAGGTCGCGCATCTCGCCCACGAGGATGACGTCGGGGTCCTGGCGCAGCGAGGCGCGCAGGCCCTCGGCAAAGCTCTGGGTGTCGCGGCCAATCTCGCGCTGGTCAATGGAGCACCGGTCGGGCTCGTAGACGTACTCGATGGGGTCCTCGAGCGTCACGATGTGCGCGGACTGCGTGCGGTTGATAGTGTCGACGATGGCCGCGAGCGTGGTGGACTTACCGGAGCCCGTCTCGCCCGTGACGATGACGATGCCCTTGTTGAGCGTGGGAAAGTCCATGACCGCAGGCGGCAGGCCCAGGTCGGGCAGGTTGGGGATGGAGCTGGCAAGCAGACGCAGGGCCGTGGCCACGCCGCGGCTGGTCCGATAGACGTTGATACGGCAGCGCTGGCCGGCTATCGTGGCACCGCGGTCGACCTCGATGCCCTCGTCCACGCTGCGGACCTGCTCGCCTATCGCGGCTTCGGCCAGGTCATGGGCCTCGGCCTCTGTGAGCGGCGCGGGCGTGGCGTCCACCAGGCGACCGTCCACGCGAAAGCGTGCCGGGGTGCCGGGTGCCAAGTGGATGTCGGACGCGCGTGCCTCTTGGGCCGCTGCAACAAGCTCGGAAAGTGATGCCATGACGTCCTCCTAGTCCGTGACGTAGATGCCGCGCTTGAGCTCCTCGGCCGACGTGACGCCAGTGAGCACGAGCTCGCGACCGGCCTGGGCCATCGTCTGGAAGCCGGCCGCATCGGCCAGGCGACGGAGCTCCTCGATGCCCGCGCCCTCGGCGATGGCCCGGCGCAGCAGCTTAAGCCCGACCTTCCCCAGGACGTGCCCATGCTCATGGTGGCCGCGCCCTCTGAGCTTGAGCTCGCGGGAGAGGGCATCATCGGACTCGAGGCGCCGCTCACCCCCGACCAACTCGCGGTGGCGGTCCGCGTGCTCCTGCAGGCGGCCGACCTCCTGTGCGGGGCCGTGCGCCCGCGCCGCTCGAGTGCCGACAAGGAGCTCGTGCAGCGAGCCAAGCGCCACCTCATGGACTCGCAGGGCATGTCGGAGGAGGACGCCTATCGCTTCCTGCAAAAGACGTCCATGAACTCGGGCGTCAGCATGGCTCGTACGGCCAAGATCATCCTGGGAGAGTAGCGCGGGAGCGGTCCGCTTCGTTACAAGCGCGTGTACGCCTTTCACGTGGCGGCGCGCTCGTGCGTACAATGCTCAAAAAACGAAAGGCGTCTCAATGGCGAGACGGACGAGGCGTGCCTGGAATCCCTCGCCGCGGTGAAGGCCGCCCTCGCCCCCTATGACGCCTATGTGTCCACCACCCTCGGCGACATGAGCGC
>CAJOGH010000035.1 GCA_905233865.1 uncultured Atopobiaceae bacterium | reverse complement strand
ATGTTGGCAAAGACCTTGGCCTTGGCGGCAACGTACGCCTCGTGGGAGCCGTGCCAGGCCAGGTGGTCGGGGGTGATGTTCAGAAGGACCGCGACGTGCGGGTGGAGGCGGGAGGTGCCGGCCAGCTGGAAGCTGGAGAGCTCGGCAACGAACCAGCTGCCCGCAGCGCGGCTCGGGACCTGGGCCGTTGCAAGCGTGCCGATGTTGCCCACGCAGGTCGCGTCCAGACCGGCCACCTGGAGGAGGTGGGCGGTAAGCGAGGTCGTCGTGGTCTTGCCGTTGGTTCCGGTGATGCCCACCCACCTGCTGGGGCTCTCGCGCCAGGCAAACTCGGGCTCGCCTATCGTCTCGCGCGAGGCAGCGGCGGCGGCGCGATGGAAGTCGGAGAGCTCGGAGATGCCGGGGCTCGCGATGCAGAGGTCAAAGGAGCCGCTGACGTCCTCGGTGCCCAGGCGGACGTCCACGCCGGCGCGCTCGAGCTCGGCGGCCGTGTCGTCGGGCTGGCTCTTGAGGCCGCCCACGAGGGTGACCGAGCTCACGCGAGATGAGGCGGGGCCCGTGAGATAGCGGGCAAGCGCCACGCCGGTCTTGCCGTATCCGAGCACAAGGACATTGCCCAGCTGGGCGTTGCTAGCAGATGTGGTCATGTGAGTACCTATCCTATGAACCAGAGGGAGAAGCCGATGGAGGCGAGCATTGCCGTGACGATCCAGAAGCGCATCACGACCTTGTCCTCCGCCCAACCCTTCTTCTCAAAGTGGTGGTGCAGGGGTGCCATGAGGAAGACGCGCTTGCCCGTGGCCTTGAAGCTGATGACCTGGATCATGACGGAGAGCGCCTCGGCGACAAAGAGGCCGCCGATGATGAGCGAGATGACCTCGGTCTTGGTGAGGACGGCCAGGCCGGCAAAGGCGCCGCCGAGGGCGAGCGAGCCGGTGTCGCCCATGAAGATCGTGGCCGGGTGCCCGTTGAACCAGAGGAAGCCGACGCAGGAGCCTGCGATGGCGCCCGCGAAGATGGCGAGGTTGAGCTCATCGTAGGAGAAGGCGACGGCCGCCATGACAAGCATGACGATCATCGTGCAGCCACCCGCGAGGCCGTCCAGGCCGTCGGTGAGGTTGACCGCGTTGGAGAGACCGGCAAAGAGCAGGAAGACGAAGACGATATAGAGCCAGGGAATCTGCAGCTCAAGCACGCCGTCGTACATGAAGCGGGTCGTCAGCACGCCAAGGTCGACGCTAAGGCCGCCGGGGAAGGTGACGACAGGCGAGATGTTGCAGAAGTTGACCGCCAAAAAGCAGAAGCCGACGGCCTGGACGCCCAGGCCAATCATCTTTTGCGAGGGAGTAAGACCCAGCGAGCGCTTGTGCGCGACGCTCTCGACATCGTCGAGCAGGCCAATGAGACCCGTGAGCAGGAAGATGGCCACCACAAGGATGAGGTCGACGGTCCAGGTGCCGCACAGGACGCAGGTGAGGAACACCGCCACGATGATGACGACGCCGCCCATGGTGGGCGTGCCCTGCTTGATCAGGTGGCGCTGGGGGCCGTCGGCACGAATCTGCTGGCCCACGCCCTCACGACGCATGAACTTGATGAACAGGGGCATGAGCACCAGCGTGATGACGGTCGCGATGCCCAGGCCAAGAAAGACCTTGAGGGTCGGGTAGCTCGTAAAGCCAATCATCTAGCGCACCTCCTGGACCAGGCGGTCGAGCCCCACAGAGCGCGAGCCCTTGGCAAGCACCAGGTCATGGGGACCCAGCAGCTGCGGGATGACCTTGATGGCGGCCTCGACGTCGTCGAAGCGCTCGATCTTGTCGTCCGAGAAGCCCATAATGCGCGCAGCGGCTGCCATGGAGTCTGCGTCCTCGCCGCCCACGAAGGCGATGAGATCGAGCGGCTTGGCGGCGGCGTAGGCACCAATGAGGGAGTGGAGGTGCGCGGCGGAGGCGCCAAGCTCCCCTATCTGGCCCAGGACCGCGATCCTGCGGCCACCCTCGGGAAGCTCCATGGCGCAGAGCACGTCAAGCGCGGCGGCCATGGAGGAGGGGCTGGCGTTGTAGGAGTCATCGATGACACGCGCACCACAGGCGGCCTCGACGACCTCCAGGCGCATGTGGGTGGGCTTCATGGCCTCGACCGCAGCCGCGGCCTCGCCTGCGTCGGCACCCAGGCGGACGCTGACGGCCATGGCAAGGAGGAAGTCACTCACCAGCTGGCGCGAGGCCACCGGGAGCGTGGTGGGACGGGAGAGGCCGTCCATCTCAAGCGTGAAGGAGGGGTGCCCCTGGGCGTCCAGTTCCACGTCGCGCGCACGCACGGCAGCGGCATCCGAGCCGCCCACGAGCATGACGTCCACACCCGCAGGCTCGGCAAACTGAGTTGAGATGAAGTCGGTGAAGCCGTCGCCGTCAACGAGCGCCAGCATGGGCGTGACGCCAGAGGCGGTGGGACGGGAGGAGGGGCCCATGCCCTCGAGGATCTCAGCCTTGGCGCGGGCGATGTTCTCCTGCGAGCCAAGGAAGCCGATGTGGGAGGTGCCCACGTTGGTGACAAGGGCGACGTCCGGGCGGCAGGCGCGCGTGAGGCGGCTTATCTCGCCCGTGTGGTTCATGCCCATCTCCACCACGAGGGCCTCGTCCTCGGCGCTGGCGGACAGCAGCGTGGCGGGCATGCCGATGAGGTTGTTGAAGTTGCCGGACGTGGCATGCACGCGATAGCGCGTGGCAAGCGCGGCGGCGCACATGTCCTTGGTCGTGGTCTTGCCCACCGACCCGGTGACGCCCACAACCTTCCACTGCGGGTTGGCGGCGCGCCAGCTGGCGGCCAGGCGCAGGAGGAACTCCTCTCCGTCATCGCCGTCGCAGTGGAGCACGGCGACCTCGCCACGGTGGGCGGCCTCGAGCAGGCCCTCGGGCGCGGTGCCGGTCATGGCAATGACGGTGGCGCCGGCCGCGGCCGCGGCCTCCGCATAGTCGTTGCCGTCCACGAACTCGCCAGGGAAGGCGACAAAGAGCGACCCCGCCTGCGCGAGGCGGGAGTCAAATACGCAATCGTGACATACGATGTCCGCAGGCCCTGCGACGAGTGTTGCAGACGTCGCGTCCGTCACCTGCTGTGCTGTGAAGTCAAACATGTGATCCTCTCCGGCGCCTATGCAGCCGGCTCTATGCCGAGGTCGAGCAGCGCCTCCCCCATAATAGCCGAGAACGTGGGCGCCGCGCTCGCGTATGCAAGATAGGGAGTATTGTTCAAACCCACGTATACCAGCACTTCTGCGTCATCTGCGTTGGCAAAACCCACAAGTGAGGCAAGGTAAGAATTCTCAACATATCCATGCTCGTTGGACTGCTCGCCCGTGCCGGTCTTGCCGGCGACGTCGTAGCCGGGCACCTGTGCGGCGGTGGCCGTGCCCTCCTGGACGACCGTGCGCATCATGTCTGTGACCTGCGACGCCGAGCGCTTCGAGCAGGCCTCCCCCACCGTATCCCACTTGACCTCCTGGCCGTCGCGGCGCAGCAGGAAATGGGGCGTGCAGAGGGTGCCGCCATTGGATATGGCACCCAGCGCGCGCACCATCTGGACCATGGGCACGGCAAGGGCCTGGCCAAACGACATCGCGCCGAGCGTGGCCCCGGAGTAGGAGTCGCGCTGGACCACGAGGCCCTCGACCTCGCCGGGATAGTCGATGCCGGTCTTGGTACCAATGCCAAAGTTGCTCACGCCCTGCGCAAAGGCGTCGGCGCCGATGGTCTGGCCGCACAGGATGGCACCGGTGTTGGACGAGCGGCGCAGGATCTCGCGACAGCTCATATCCATCGTGTAGTCGCGGCCGTCGTCATCACGGACGTCGTCGTCACCAGCCTTGACGACTGCGGGCACGGTGTAGGTGCTGTTGGGGTTGAGCACGCCGTTCTCGATGCCGATGGCCATCGTGAGGCACTTGAAGATGGAGCCAGGCTCGTAGGACTGCGACACAAGGCTCAGCGACAGGGCGTCGTTGGTGAGGCTCTCGGGGCTCGTGAGGTCGGCCAGCGGCGTGGAACAGGCCGCCAGGATCTCGCCGGTCTTGGGGTCGGTGGCCATGACCATACCCGAGCCCGCCTGGTAGTCCTCGACGGCACGGACGATGTTCTCCTCGGCCACGCGCTGCACGTCGATGTCGATGGACAGCATGATGTCAGTGCCGTCCTGGGCGTCATTGACCTCGTAGGCACTGCCCGCGATAGGCGCGCCCGTGGTGGCCGAGACCTCCATGTGCATGGTGCCGTCGCGGCCCTTGAGCACGTCGTCGTAGTAGCTCTCAAGCCCCGTGAGGCCCTCGCCGTCCGACCCCACCATGCCAAGCACCTGGCCGCCCACGCCGCCGTAGGGGTACACGCGCTTGGTGTCGTTGACCAGGAAGAGACCCTTGAGACCCTCGTCGGCAAAGGCCTTGAGTAGCTTTTGCGCGAGTTCGTTGTCAACGCGGCGCTGGACGTACTCAAAGGTGCTGTCCTTGGCAAACATCGTGCGATAGGTCTCCTCGTTGCCGCCCAGGATCTCCTTGCACAGCCTCGCCGCGGTGTCGGCATCCGTGACCATGGTGGGATTGGTGGTGATGGTCGAGCAGTCCAAGCTCATGGCCAGCACGTTGCCGTTGCGGTCGTAGATGGTGCCGCGCTTGGAGTGAAGCACGATGTCGGAGGTCCGGCGGGCGTCCAGGCGCTCGTTGTTCAGGGGCGCGTCGAACACGTGGAGCATCAAGAGGCGGATAAGAGCCACCGCGGCGAACAGAAGGGCAAAGACCATGACGGACCTGAAGCGGCTGTCGTCCCTCTTGGAAGACGACGCACGGATCTCCCCGCGCTTTCCGATGCGCGGGGAGTCGTCATACGACGAGCCCCGCTGTCGCGAGCGGGGCGGGTTGGTTCTGCGATCGCGTGACATGTGAACTACCCCTCGCTGACCCCTGCTCGTGAGGTGGAGCTGTAGTTACCATCTCCCAGCTCAGAGGCACTGCTGTCCTCATAACCCTCAGGCTCAACCTCAGGGTCAATCTGAGCGTTATCGTTACCGTTAGACTTGCTCTGACCAAGGGTCATGACCTCGTTCTCCGTGGCCTTGACCATGCCGTAGTTCTGGGTGGCAATACGGTCGATGCGACCGGAGCTCGAGAGCGTCGAGTGCTCGATCTGGAGGTTGGACTCCGTGACGCGGGCATCCTCGACCTGGGAGCGGATGGTGGCCGTCGCGTTGAGGACGCCCGCGCTCATGGCAAAGATGCCAACGCGCACGAGGCCCAGCGCGCAGACGGTCAGGACGATCGCCGCTATGAGCTTTGCGTTGTGAAGGAAAGCGCGCCCTACTCCGGCGCGCGCAAGGGAATCCAGTCCAGAACCGCTCAGCACCTCGAGGTTGGGGCGCTCATGGGTGGAAGGACGCGGCGCTACTTGCTCGTAGCGCGCCTCAGCTGCGCTGGTACGCATAAGATCCTCCCTGCTTCGTTTGTGGTGCGACTGCGGTGCGTTGGTGCTTCATTTGGAGTCCGTGGTGCTGGTTCGTTTACGTGCTTCGTTTGTTCTGGCGCAAGCGCCTTGGTGCTAGGACGTGGCAGTGGTGTGTTTTTGCTGCGTCTGTGCTGCGTTCGTTGTTCGTTCTGCCTCGTTCTATCTACATGCCGCCTGGTGGGCTACATGCCATTGGGAAGTGATGCGTCCTCGCGTTTTACCGCGACGCGCATCTTTGCGCTGCGAGCCCGGGGGTTCGCCTCCAGCTCCTCCTCGCCTGCGACGAGGGGGCGCCGGGTCTTGACGTCGAGTACCGGCACATTCCCGCACACGCACACCGGAAGGTCCGGAGGGCATGTGCAACCCCGTGACAGCTCGCCAAAGACGTGCTTGACGATGCGGTCCTCGAGCGAGTGGTAGGAGATGACGCAAATCCTGCCACCTGGTGCAGCCCAGCGAGCGGCTGCCTCCAGCCCCCTCTCGAGGGCGTCGAGCTCGTGGTTGACCTCGATCCTGAGTGCCTGGAAGGTCTTGCGGGCCGGATGCTTTGCCCGGCGCTTGGCGGCGGGCATCGCCTCCTTGATCACATCGACCAGCTCCAGCGTGGTTCTTATCGGCCGCGTGGCGCGGGTCTTGCAGACGGCGCGGGCAATGCGCGGTGCGCACGGCTCGTCGCCATACACGCGGAGGATCCGGGTGAGGTCGGCTTCGTTGTAGTGGTTTATGACCTCTGCTGCGGTTAGGGTGTTGTTCCCCGGATCCATGCGCATGTCGAGGGGCGCGTCCTCGTGGTAGGAGAAGCCCCTCTCAGGTATGTCAAGCTGTGGTGAGGAGACGCCGATGTCAAAGAGGAAGCAGTCTACCTCGCTCACGGATGCTTGCAAAAGAAGATCGTCGAGGTGCTCGAAGTTGCCCTTGAGGAAGCGGTGGTTGGCCTCCCCCACCTCTGTGGCAAACCTGCGCTCGGCTGCGGCCAGGGCCATGTCGTCCTGGTCGATGCCAATGGAGAGCCCGTCGGGCGCGACCCTCTTTGCGAGCTCGACCGTGTGGCCGGCCCCTCCGAGCGTGCAGTCGCAGACGATCTCCCCGCGCTGTGGGTCCAGCTCGTGCAGGACCTCCTCGAGCATCACGGGAATGTGCTGGTATTCAACTGTCAAGGAGCGCGTCATGAGGCGTCCTAGTCCTCGTCAAAGAACAGTGACTCGAACTCCTCGTCGGAGATCTCCTCTTCGGCGGACTCGAAGGTCGCGGCATCCCAGATCTCAAAGTGATCGTTGTTGCCGACCACGGTGACCGCACGTCCGTGGAGGATCTCCAGGTCCCTCTCCTTCATCCTGCTCAGGGCAATGCGGCCTGCAGAGTCGATGTCAACGCGCACCGCGCTCGAGTTGAGCTTGCGGCGGAGCGCGATGTGGTTCTTGTTCCTTTGGTTGAAACCCTCAGGAAAAAGGCCATCGACCCAGGACTCAAAGCCCTCGGGAGAGAAACCGTAGATGCAATCTTCGAAACCCATCTTGATAAGGATGACGCTCTCGTCGAACTCCTTGCGGAAGATCGAAGGGAGGGTGAGGCGCAGCTTGGCATCGGTGTTGTGGCTATATGAGCCAAACAGATGCATGTGCGCCTCCCTCCGGGTCGTCCTATCAGAGGCAGTTCCTCCGTTGCGGCTTCAACTATAAGACCCGCTCCCCCCTTTTGCAACACTTTGCCCCACTTTGCCCCTCCGAACGGTACTTGAACGACCGTTCAACATTTCCTGTAGGTAACCTGTCACAAGATATTGTGGGAACGATTGTTCGTAGCACAATTCCGGTTTGCGGAGCCGCAGGTCGACCAAATCTGAGAGGTCTTAAGGTGTGTGTAGGAATTGTGAGTTGAAAGCACCCTTGGTACCTGCACCTTTATGAACGAGAGCGGGAGCGAGGTTGAAAGTTTTCAGAATCAGCAGGTCAACGCGGTCGGTGTGGACGCGGTGGGAGAAAGTGTGGCACAGGCGGTAGAATGTCGCGAGTGGCACAATCTCCCCCGTGAAAGGAAGTCTATGGCTTGCGATGAGTACAAAAGCTCCCATGCGAACGGCGAGGACGCCGGCGTGCGCTCCTTTGAGCAGAATGACCTGAGCCACGTGCGCCATGTGATCGGCGTCGTGTCAGGTAAGGGAGGCGTGGGCAAGTCCATGGTCACGGGCATCCTGGCCACCGAGCTCGCGCGCGCGGGCATGAGCGTGGGCATCCTGGACGCCGACATCACCGGCCCCTCCATCCCCCGCATGTTCGGCCTGGGCCACGGCCAGGTCACGGCCTTGGGCGACCTCATGCTGCCGCCCGTGACGTCCACTGGCATCAAGGTCATGAGCGCCAACCTGATTCTTCCCGACGAGTCCGACCCCGTCCTGTGGCGCGGTCCCATCCTGGCTGGCGCCATCCGCCAGTTCTGGGCCGAGACCTACTGGGAGGAACTCGACTATTTGCTGGTTGACATGCCTCCGGGAACGGGCGACGTGGCCCTCACCGTGTTCCAGAGCCTTCCCGTGGACGGCGTGGTGATCGTCACCAGCCCCCAGGACCTGGTCTCCATGATCGTGGGCAAGGCCGTCAAGATGGCCAACATGATGGACATCCCCGTGCTCGGCCTGGTGGAGAACCTCTCCTACGTGGTCTGCCCCGACTGCGGGCGC
>CAJOGH010000034.1 GCA_905233865.1 uncultured Atopobiaceae bacterium | reverse complement strand
CACCCCGAGATGGACGCGTCGGACATCGAGCGAGTCGTGAAGAGGGCTAGCCGAATGGCGGGTGCCAGGGTGGAGAGGTCCGACTTCCTGAAGGGGTCGTTTGAGACTGGCTGGCGTCGGCCGGGCTGGCGTCTCGTGGGACGAGGGCCGCTTGCCGCCGGCTTTCCCGAGAGCGAGGTGGCCTTGGTCGCAAGCAAGGTGATAGCAAGGGAGGCGGCGGAGGTCCCGAGGCTGACCCCGGACGACGCGAGGATGGTGTCGGCCAAGGAGTGGGCGCGGTACTACGTCAGCGTGCTGAGGGCTATCCAGAAGCTGTGCTACCTGTATGGCTGGGGCGACGTGTTCGAGTTTGAGATGGACGGGCTGAGCCAGAGGTCGTTTAGGCTCGTCGTGCTCATGGTCGATCAGATGAGGGCCGAGCCCATCGCGACCGAGACCCTCGTGGACATCGCGAAGGGATACAGCTCCGCGAGCGAGCAGATCGTTGGCGAGTACCTTGACGAGCAGGCGGTGGGGGATGTGGTCGACGCCGTGTGCGACAGCATCAGCTTTGGCATGAACCTCGAGAGCTACTACCAGGCGTTCGCGCTTGGCAACGGCGAGCAGCCAGAGAGCCTGGGCTACCTCGACTTTCGGACGATGGTCGAGCGGCTGAGGGCCTTTCTTGAGGGCACCGTGCTTGCCCGCGGCGAGCGCGAGCAGCCTGAGTGGGTGAGGCAGAGGCTAGGGCGTCGTGACTGGTTTGCGACGCTTGCGGGCCTTTCGAGCCAGATGGAGTCTCCAACGGAAGGCGAGAACGTCATGCAGTGCTATGAGAGGCTGTATTTGGATGACGACGATTTGAGCTAGTGGCGGGGCGTAATTTCAGCCTGTGACAGCGGATGTGAAAGCGTGCGTTCAATCAGCTTGGTCTACATTTCGCTGTCGCGGGGAGGCGGCTAGCCATCGGCCCCACATCGGGTTAGTTTCCCAATCGTCTGGGAATCCCATCCGCTTAAGGTCTGAATGACTCCGTGGTTCTATGAGGCTCACTATTCTTGCGTGCCAAGATGATTCTGGGGCAATGGCTGTTAGGAGATAGCCAAGCACCGTAAGGAGCGCGAAAGTGCTGTCATTACCTATGCTTTGTGGGGTGTGCCACTCTGGGTACTTATGGCTTCGCGGTATTTTTAGTTTGTAACTAAGGCGCCTGTTCCAAAGTCTGTCGTGGTGGGCGCATGCGTTTCGTACGGTGTTTAGTGTCAGAAGCCAGGATTCAAGCACTGCAGCGGGTATGCCGATCTCGTCGGCTATTTCTTTCTTCAGGTGATTGGGGGCGCCTTTAAACAGATTTAGCATCATGCCAAAGTCCATGATGTTAACGAGCGTCCAGTAGGGCGGAAGCCCATGTGAATCGCCGTACTTCTGTTGAAAATGATCGATGAACTTTGTTTTGGACCGACCATAGGCTCCAAAGCATCTTGACATAAAGTGACCGTAGTCCTTCGTGCTCATATTGGGAAGTGATGATCGGTCTAGGTATCCAAAGGGGCCGCCTTCGTTTGCGAGTTTGTAAGATAGCTGATTTCGCATATACACTTCGACGCGCTCAATGGCGTCGAGAGTAAGGAGCTTAAGCTGGCGGTCGAAGACGTATAGCCCCCAAACATCTTTGAAGTTTGCTCCTTCTACAAAGGACTCATCGTTTCCCTCTGGATCGCGTTTGAATATGTGCCAGTAGCCGCTAAGCCGGTAGTAACCAACGCTCTTCAAGTGCGAAATAAGCTCATCATGGTCAAACGATAGGCCTCTACTTTCAAGGAGGTCGGCCTGTTGTTCGTATGAGAGCCATGTCTTTTGATACTTCATGTTTCCCCCGATAAAAGAACACCCGCCAAAGTTTGCGTCATCACAACATTCGCTGTGAGATAGGCATGGCGGGTTCACTAGTTAGACAATACCATATGGCGTTTGTGACATCAGTAGTACCTCGTGAATGGCTGGCAAATCTCTATGAGCGTATCTGAGTGTGCGTAATCGCTAACCTTTCTTGGTGCCGCGAGTCAGCGGGGGTCGCGATGAGTGGCATCTCGTGGTTCATGGTGATCAGCGAGTTTCGGTAGGGTAGGTGTAATCGAAGGGCCTCCTGGGCGCGCCCGTTTGGAGTGGCCGGTGTGGACCTGGGCTTTGACCCTATGGTGAGAAAGCAAAGTGGTGGCTCTTGTCGGCCGCCGGCCGCGTGTGCGACCGGCAGCCTGGTGGGAAGAGCCGTTGCGTGGCCTTGCCCTAGTTAAGCGCCAGCACTCCCGCGTTGAGATAGGTGGCAAAGCACAGCCACGCCAGGTACGGCACCTGGAGCCAGGCCGCAAGGGGCTCGACCCTGTGGAACGCGATCACCATGAACACGACCACGGCCAGCATGGCGACCAGCTCCACGAGCGCCACGGCGTAGTTGCCGGCGCCGAAGAAGATGAAGCTCCATGCCAGGTTGAGGACGAGCTGGATGGCAAAGAGCGCGATTGCCGTGCCCCGCGTCTCTGATGGCGTCAGGATGACGAGCGCCAGGCCAATGCCCATGAGAGCGTAGAGAATAGTCCAGGCGACGGGGAAGACGACGCCGGGCGGGGAGAGCGGTGGCTTGACGATGGTCTGGGCATAGAGCTCGGTGCCGGCTCGCGTGAGCATGCCCACGGCAAGTCCGGCGAGCTCGACGGCCACCACGCAGACGATCACAGTTAGTACCTTACGCATACGATTACCTCCTCTTGACTTGCGTACAGGTCAAAAGCTGGCCCTCGTTGCGCGCCACGTGGGCCGCTTTCGCCCCTTATTTCACGGGGAGGCTTATTTGATACTGTGCTCACAAAGAGACTATTAATACGTCATTGGTTGGAGGACGCGGGGCTGCGCGTCGTGGAGTGATGTTGGGCTGTAGGCTCTCGCTTGCCGTTGGGCTAGACCATGAGCTCGCGGCGCTTGAGGAAGCTCGCTTTGATGAGCTGGCCAACTTCGTGCGCCTGGCTATAGCCAAGATCGCAGACTTCCTGAACTGCTATGTCTAGTGCCGCAGGGAAGGACTCCATTGTCTCCTCGAGAGTACGGGACGCTTGGCTATTTCCTATGCCACATTCCCTTGCTGTTGCCAAAACGTCTGCCACTCCGACGCGGTCGATGCATCTGGACCTTCCAAACGACACACCCATTTCGTAATCTAGATCGGAATAGAGCACCGTGCAGGTAATGTCGTAGAGGGGCGAGAGGGTGCAGTGGGACCAGCTTTGGTCCCATAGCATCGAGTGGTTCTTTAGGTGGTTGTCTGCATTGCCGACTGCCCAGTCAAAGAGCAGCCGAGGTATGAAAGGCGTCACTCATGCTCTTTCGCATACCCTCCTCCGGAAGGAGTCCATCAAAGAACGATGTGACGGCCCTAGGATCTTGGTCTCCTGGTTTAAGGGGGAGTGCATGTGAGATTGCCTGCGCGTTGCCTGATTGAAGGTAGCCCTCCGAATAGTGGAAGCCAAGCTCGCCACCAGCAGTGAGGACCCCTGTCTCCTGGAACTGCCCGTCAAGTTCCCGGAAGACGACTAGCTGCTCGCTGTCCATGGCCCTCACCTTTCGATTGCGACGAGATCGATACCGAGATTGGTGGCATAGCGGAGGACTTTGTCGATTCCGACCGTGCCGCGCCCGCGTTCCATTTCGCCTATGAGGCGGGGGCTGAAGCCCAGCCCCTCGGCAAGTTCTTCTTGCGTGTATCCCAGGAACTTGCGCCGACGCCGAAGAAGTGGGCCCAGGTCGCTAGAGTGCGCAACGCGTGTGCCGCTTGCAAGTACTTGGTCTCTGCTGACTGCCATGGCCGCTCGATTCTTACGTATAGGTAGGAAATTGCGAAAATTGGAGTATATCATACGTATACGTAAGATTCTGGGTGATTGATAGCAAATCTTACATATAGGTAAGGGTGAGAGGTTCAACTCGATCGACTGGCGCCTTTTTGATGCTGGGACGGCGGCTCTTATCGACATTGGCGTGGACTGTGCAAATTGTCGAATACAGTCGACAATTTGAACGGGTTATTGTCGAACGTAGTCGACAATTTGGGTAGCTCGCGCTGGCTTGGCTGGGGCTTCTCGAACGAGTTACTGCTCAGCTTTGGCCTCGGTGATAGAGAGCTCTAACTGCAAGACGTCGAGAATTCTGAGCGCCTTGCCGAGTTCGGCGGAGGCTTTGCCTCGTTCAAGGTTGGAGACGTACATGAGACTGCAGCCCGCCATATCGGCGACCTGTTGCTGTGTTAGCCCCTTGCGCTTTCGGAATATGCGGATGGCCTTGCCGAACTGGTTCGAATCCCTGAGGTCGACGCAGGAGTAGGTAATTGTTTGCATCTAACGTCCTAACTAACTATACTCTGTAATTATTACGTTCGCTATAATAGCAAATAGCGAAAGCACGTCAAGCGAAAGGGGAAGGATCATGGGTTACCAGGAGTCGTTGATTCAAGTCCAGTCTCTTTCAGAGGTGGCGGGAATCGACCGGGCGATCAAGGAGTCTGAGGAGCTCAGGACTTGCGAGTATTTGCATTGCTATTGCGCTGCGCGAGCGCGGAGGGATCTATACAGGGGAGATTGGTTCGGGTTCCGCAAGCTGTCTGACGTTCGAAATGACGAGAAGCCGATTTTCAAGAAGGGCGACCTGTTTGCGGTGGTGGGCGGAGCGCGTATGTATCAGTACGGATTTCATTTCTTAGACTGGCTGGCAGGAATATCGGAGCCTGGTTACGAAAGCTTGCTCGAGGATATACCGCTTAAGGAAGCGTACGAAGAGGAGGCTCGTTGCCCGAAGGCATCGAAGGCGGCCGAAGCATTTATGAGAAGGAGCTTGAACCGGTCATACAACGTGAGAGCGGGCGATGATTGCATGATCAAGCTTCCAGAGGAATTTGCTGGGGAATGCGATGGGGAGGGAATGATGTCTATGGATGACAAGTTGATAATTGACTGTGACGTACCTTTCTAATGCGAAGGGAGTTGAAATGGCAAGTGCTATCGATGCCGCTGCGTACGTTCTTGAGCAAGTTGATAATGTCACGACCATGAAGCTCCAGAAGCTTGTCTACTACTCTCAAGCACGCCACCTCGTCTTGTATGGGTCTCCTCTATTCTCCAATCGAATTGAGGCGTGGGCCAATGGGCCGGTATCACCTGACTTATTCCGCGTACATTCAGGAAAGTATATGGTGGGCCGAGGGGGAATGGGGACTTCTGGCTCATCGTCCGCCCTCTTGGAACCCCAACAAGAGATTGTCGACAGGGTGGTCAGCCTCCTTGGTTCCTACTCTGGGGAAGAGCTTCGCGAGATGACTCATAGTGAGGATCCGTGGGTGAACGCGCGTAGGGGCTATGCGCCTGGCGAGAGATGTGATGTTGAGATTTCACCTGACGCTATGCTCAGATACTATTCGTCTCCTGCTTGCGCTAACCCCATAGCGCACTAGTGACATTCGAATATTTCGGAGTTTGTCGATTGGCTTCAGGACTGCATTTGCTAGGTGTCCGATGCGGATGGAGGATGCAGTACGACCATCGTGGAGTGATGTTGGACTGTAGGCTCGCGCTGGTCTGGCGTGATAGCATTTTTGGCACCGAAGCTATCAAGCTGTCTTTGTGAGGTTATGGACACAACGCCAGCCATAAGAAGGATGCGCGCGCTCGCCCCCGTGCTCGAGGCGGTGCTCTTTGGCGTCCTGTACCTCTGGCTTGCGTGTCACACGAGCGTAGGCGAGTGCCCGGATGAGGCTACGCGCCTGCAGATTCCGTTTTGGATCTTTGATTACGGCACGCTGCCCATTGGCACCGAGCCCCTGCTGAGGATCTCCTTCTATGGGTTCTCGTACGGCACGTCGGCCTACGGGCCGTCCATCGTCGCCGGTCTGCTCATGCGCCTGGTGGGCATGTTCACTCAGGAGATGGGCGCGCTGATCTTGGCCGCGCGCATTCCCAGTGTCATTGCCGGCGTGGGCACTGTGCTTGCCTGCAATGGCATCGGTCGCCGGCTGTTTGGGTCTACCGCCGCGGGGCTTGCGCTTGGCGGGCTTGTGGGCGGACTGCCGCAGGTTGCCTTCCTGTGCGCCTATCACAACAACGACGCTCCGTCGCTGTGTGCCGCGGCCCTCATCGTGTACGCGTGGCTGCTGGGGCGTGACGAGAACTGGTCGTATCGTGCGAACGTTGTGCTGGGCGTGGCCATTGGCGTATGCGCCCTCACGTACTACTTTGCCTTTGGCTTCATTCTGGTGTCGGTTCCCCTCTACTTCATCATGCAGGGGAGGCGCGTGCGCGACGGCGAGTGCTCGGTCGGTCACATGTGGCGCGGCGCCTCGGCGGTGACAGCCGTGGCGATTCTCGTGGGTGGCTGGTTCTACGCGCGCATGGGCGTCGTGCTTCACGGCGACATCTTTGGCCGTGCTACGGCCGAGGCCATGAGGCAGGCCTATGCGGCGCCGGATGCGCTCGCGAGGTCGGGCAAGCTCATGTATGAGTCGAGCTCGTCCCCGTTCCTGGATATGCTCTTTGACTTCAGTCACATTGCCGGCATCTCCTGGGTCAGGCAGACGGCCCTGAGCTTTGTGGGCAAGTTCGGCTTCCTGGTGTACGAGCTGCCGGAGTGGTGCTACGTGGCGTATGGCGTTCTGCTTGCGCCCGCGGCAATCGGCCTCGTTTCGGGCTTGCGTAACAAGGAGAAGCGCGGCCTTGCCTTGGCCGTGGTGCTCGCGGCGATTCCGGCGATCGTCATGTCCGCCGTCTATTCCTATACGAGCGACTACCAGGCGCAGGGGCGCTACGTGATCGTGGTTGCCATTCCGCTGGCGATTGCTGTCGTGGCCGGCGTGCGTGTTATTGGCGCCTTCTTTGCGGGGCTCTTTGGGCGTCCTGAGGTGGCTGGCGCTGGTGCCGCAATCGCGTGCGCGCTGGTGTTGGTCGTGTGCCTGGCGCTTCTGGCTGTCGCTATTGTCGACGTGTACGTGCCCGAGCAGTTCAACGGGCTGCTCACGGGGTACAGCTACTGGTGGCCGTATATGCGATGAGGCTTACGGCCGGTGGCTCTTGTCGGCCGGGATTGGTTAGGCCATACGCTTGCGTCACTCGAGGAAGCTCACTTTGATGAGACGGCAACGGGCGGGGGACGAAAGGATATCGTCCCCCGCCCGTATGCGGTCGGGTATGTGGCGCGCGGCCTAGGCTAGCGGACCCCGTACCAGGCCACGCCCTCGCCGCGCCAGCCAAGGAGCACGAGCTGGATGTGCTCGTTGGCGTCGGGCGTAAAGTTGTGCGCGCCCGAGATGGCGTTGGGGTTGTACTCACGCCAGATGGGCACGCCGGTGTTGGGCGCCGAGAACCAGCCCACGCCCTCGTACAGCCAACCCACACCCACGAGCGCGTCCTTCTCGCCCTCGTTGATCGTGTAGTGGTGGTCTCCGGCGTAGGGGTTGTACAGGCGGTAGACCGGCTGGCCCGAGGCGGGTGCCTTCCAGGACGGACCCTCGTAGGTCCAGCCTGCTGCCTGCACCACGTCGCGCTCGTAGGCGCTCGCCGTGTAGAAGTGCTCACCGGAGTTGGGGTTGTACAGGCGGAACATCTGGCGGGCGGCTGAGCTCACGGTAAAGGTCGTGGGCACGGTGACGGTACCCTCGGGGTAGTTGTAGGCAAGCTCGAGGGTGTGGTTGCCCGCGGAGAGCGTGTTGAGGTAGTTGCTCTTGAGCGTGAGCTCGGTGTGGCCAGGCTTGACCTCAAAGGCGTCGGCCGCCAGCGCCTTGCCATCCACGCTCACGCTGGCGAGCTTGTCGGAGCGCGCGTTGGCCAGGAAGTTGAGGTCGCTGGGCGCGTCGCCAGAGTAGGTGTCGCCTGCGCCGCGGATGACGGCGTAGTCAAAGCCGTCCTGACCGCTCCAACGGTTGTAGGCGTACGAGTCTTCGTACGTGGCCGTGCCGTCGGGGTTGATCTTTACGTTGGGAACGTTGACGGGCACGCGGCCGTGCGGCTGGAAGCCGTCAAAGAGCATCTCCACCGCGGCAACTACGTTTGCGTTAAATGCCTGCTGGTGACCCTGCGCGTCGCGCTGAGCGGGATCCACGCCCAGGCCTGCCGCCATGTAGGCGCACACGTGCGCGTCGGCCTCGGGGAAGCGGGTGACGTCGTAGGGGAGGTTGTCCCGTGAGGGTGGCGCCTGCCGTGTGCGCGAGAGTCATGAGCTCCTCTGTGGCCTGGACCTGCACCGCCGTCGAGGCAAGGCCGCCAATGCCGTAGGTCGTGGTAAACACGGCCACGGCGTCCGCCTTGCTCACGGCGTCGCGCAGCTCGTCGGTAATGCGCAGGTGCTCGGCCGTGTCGTAGGTGCGGTAGTAGTCGATCGAGATGGTGATGGGCGCGTCCGCCGGGCCGGTCGAGGTGCCGGTGGCCAGGTTGACGATGCGGGCGTTGGCACTCACGGCACCGCTTACCTGCGCCTGGCGCACGGCGTAGTCGATGGTCTTGATCTCGCTCTCGTTCCTGCCAACCAGGACGACGTTGCCGGTGTGACCCGCGACGGGGAGCGTGTGGTCGTCGTTCTTGAGGACCGTGATGGCGTCCTGCGCGATGCTCTTCTCGGCCGCGTGGTGCTCGTCGCAGCCCACGAGCTCCTTTGCCTGTGCGATGCGCTCGTCCAGCGGCGGCTTGGGCGTGTCGTCCAGCATGCCGTACTTCTGCTTGAGCTTGAGGAT
>CAJOGH010000033.1 GCA_905233865.1 uncultured Atopobiaceae bacterium | reverse complement strand
GGCATCGAGCTCGCCAAGGTCCATCGCATCGTCCATGGAGTACATGCGCTGGGCGTGGGTGACCGCCTCGAACTGCTCGCCCACGTAGCCGCCCACGCGCTGCGTGTACGAGTCGGGCGTCACCAGCTCGGGGTGGGCCGCCTCGATGTCCTTGAGCTCGTGGACCAGCGCGTCAAACTCGGCGTCGCTCACCTTGGGTCGGTCGAGCGCGTAATAGTGATAGGCATAGGAGTCCAGCAGGTGGCGCAGCTCGGCCGCGCGCGTGGCCGCCTCGCTCGGCGCCGGCGTCTCCGCCTGCTGTTGGCTCTTGTCGTCCGCCTCGTCATCAAAGAGCGAGAGCTGCCCTGTCGTGTCTGCCATGCCTGCCTCTTTCGTTCGTGTGTACCCGAGCTACTGTACACGACCGATCGCGTCAGGCGGACGATAAGAGCCTCGCGTCGTGACTACACACAAAAGGAGAGGGTGCCATCCCACACCCCATGGGATGGTACCCTCTCACGGCAAGCGCGAGGGCCCAAGGAGCATCCCCCAAGGTGCTCCTTGGACCCCGCATGGGGGATCTGACTAGCTGCGCTTTGCGACCACCGAGAGGCCCAGGGCGCTGATGGCGCCAGCAAAGAGCATCCCGAAGACGACCACGAGCTTTGCGGTAAAGGGGTCGTCCGTCGCGGGCAGGACCGTGTAGCCGTCGGAGTCAGGGTAGGTACCGTCGGTCGAGCCCGGGTTGGGGTTGTCGGGATCGACGGGCGCGACGGGCTCGGCACCCTCCTGGTCGATGGTGACGTCGGCTGCCACGCCGCTGGTGACGGTGGCCGTGGAGCTCTGGGCGTCAAAGACGGCGGAGTCGATGCCCACGGCGAGGGTGTAGCCCTCGACCGTGACGTCGTCCGAGGAGATGCTCAGGGGCACGGACACGGCGTTCTCCGGGGAGATGGCCTTGCAGTCCTGGAGGGTGATGTTCTCGGGGCCGGAGGCCACGCCCACCAGGTCACCCACGGCGTTCACAGTGGACGAGGTGGCAGTCACGCTGGACTTGCCAAAGATGCCCATGGAGCGGAAGGCGGAGTTGGCAGCCTCGGTGTCGACCTTGGAGTTGGTCATCTTGGTCTGGTCACCGGAGGCGATGCCGTAGGCCCAGCCCTGGCCGGGGTTGGAGCCGCTGGCGGTCACCGTGGAGCCCTCGATGAGCGCGTTGCCCGCAAGGGCGCCCAGGCCCACGGCCACGGAGTCGCTCGAGCCACCAGTGGAGACGGCGGCGGAGTTCACCTTGGAGCCACCCACGACCGACACGCCCTGCGCATCGACGGCGGCACCGGAGGAGGCACGACCGGAGTTGCTCGTGGCCTCGGCGGTGGAGTTGAGCGTGGAGCTGTTGACGTGGGCGGTCAGGCCGTCGGAGGCGTCCAGACCCACGGTGGACACGATGGCGCCGGCGTTGGCCTCGCCATAGGTGCTCACGGCGCTGGAGTTGTTGACCAGCGTGGAGCCGCCGCCCACGATGCCCGAGATGGGGCTCATGAGGGCACCGGCGCGGGAGTCACCGGAGGACGCGGTGGCGTCGACGTCGGAGTCGACGGAGGAGTCGCGGATCTCGGCGTCAGCCGCGATGGAGTAGATGCCTGCCGCCGTGGCGCTGGGGCCCTCGGCCTGAGCGTTGAGCGTTGCCGTGGTGCCGGTGATCAGCGCGGAGGTGCCGCGAATGGCAGCGGCGCGAGCCAGGTCGGAGTCGGACGTGGCAACGGTGCTGATGTCGAGCGTGGAGTCGGTCACGGAGATGTCACCGCGCCCGTTCTCCTCGGCCATGGCGATGCCATAGGTGTTGGCGCTGCCCGACGCGGTACCGCTGATGGAACAGTCCGCGACCTTGACGTCGCCCGAGTCGGAGCCAACGATGCTCACGTTGGCAACGGGGTTGGCGGAGTTGACCTCGGCCACGAGGTTGAGGTCCGTCACGTCGATGCCCGTGGAGCCAAAGATGGCGGAGGCATCAGGGTAGGCCGCGCCGCCGTTCACCGTGCAGGTGAGCGTCGCGCCGTTCTTGCCCGTGACGTCCAGGTGCTCGTTGCTCGAGAAGATGGCCTTGTTGTCAGCCGTGATGGAGGAGTCGCCGGCAATCACGATGGATGCCGATCCGGTCACCTCCACGAAGCCGCCCTCATAGCCATCAAGGGTGAGCGTCTCGCCGCCGTCATAGTCCCAGCCCGTGCCCGCCTTGGGCTCGCCAGGAGTGATGACCTGGTCGCCTACGCGAATGGCCACGAGCTCGGCGTACGCCGGTGTGGGCGCTGCCATCGTGGCGGCAAGGGCCGCGGTGGCCGCGACTGCGGCAACGGCAAGGACCTTGCCCTTCCCTAAGCGAAGTTTTTGCTTGCGGTATCCAATCCCCATCATGGTTGGATCCCCTCCTCTGACCTTTCCTGCCGTGTGCAAGTAGATCGTTTGTCGTCGGTTTACGTACGTTGGTGCTTCGGTTGTGGTGCGTTAGATAAAGCCGAGGGTGTGTTTGGTCTATCTACAGCGCCGATGGTGCATGACGCGTGTTGCTATGTGTACAGCGATACCTATAGAGGGCAAAGCTGGTGGTGCTAAAGATCGATTTTGGTTCCAGTTCCCGTTTCTACTTCGTTTTACCTGCTGTCATTAGACGTGTGTTGCGTTTTAGCCATTACTGGTTATGCCGATGTTAACACATACTTCAGGGAATTTCACGACTTTCTGAGAAAATTTTTTGCTCAGCCGCCAGTTGCTTTAAAGATTGTACCGTAATCTATGTTTGACCTGCAACAATCCCTCTGGCGATAAGAGCAAATTGCTCCGGCTTCTCCCGCCATGGGCGCCCCTGGGCATGTTTCGCAGGGGCGTTCGGCACCCGATGCCTTCGGCGCGGGCGGCAGGCTGCGCAACTCGGGTCGCAAAGAGCGCGACCCTCAGACATACTCGCCTCCCGCCGCCCGCGCCTGACGGCATCTGCCTCACCGGGCCCCTGCGCAACATGCCCAGGGCGCGCCAAAGACTAGCGAGCGCTCCGCCCGACATATGGGCCGGCGCCATTGGCAGGCAAGCACTACGCTCTTGTCGACCGTAACGCGCACTTATAGTCGCAAATCATCAAACATAGAATCGGTTATCTGGGCAAAAGTAAACCAAAGTAAGCTTAGTGCACGTTACGGGTCGAGAAACTACGCGCGGGTGGCCTCGTAGCCGGCGTCGACGATCGCGGCGATGGCGGCGTCCGTGACGGCATCGGCATCACCCGTGACCTCAAAGGACGCGCTCTTGTTGTCCAGGCTTACGGCGACGTTGCTGGCGCCCGTGACACCCTCGAGTGCGCTCGTCACATGCGCGACGCAGTGCTGGCACATCATGCCCTCAACGTTCAACTCAACCTTGTCCATTGGCTCCTCCTTAGGTATGACCACATCTGAATCGCCTATTTGTGCCGGGCCGTCTTCGGCCCGTGAGAAGCTCGGTTGCCAGGAGCGCAGGCGCAGCGCGTTGGTTACCACGCACACCGACGACAGCCCCATGGCCGCCGCACCGATCATCGGGTTGAGCGTGATGCCCCACGGGCTCAGCACGCCAGCGGCGAGCGGGATGCATATGGCGTTGTACACAAGCGCCCAAAACAGGCCGGCGCGGATGGTGGCGAGCGTCGCGCGCGACAGCTGGATGGCGGAAGCAACGTCACGCGGGTCGGAGCGCATGAGCACGATGTCGGCAGAGCCCACAGCAACGTCAGTGCCCGCTCCTATCGCCAGACCAATGTCCGCGCGGGCAAGCGCCGGCGCGTCGTTGACGCCGTCGCCCACCATGGCGACGCGCTCGCCGGCATCCTGGAGTTCGCGTACGCGCCCCTCCTTCTGGCTGGGCAGGACCTGGGCTATGACGTCGGTCACGCCCAGGCGCGCGGCAACGGCGGCGGCCGTGCGCTCGTTGTCGCCCGTGAGCAGGCTCACGGACAGTCCCATGCGCGCGAGCTCGGCCACGGCTGCAGGCGCCTGCGGGCGGATGGCGTCGGCCACGGCAACGAGGCCTGCCAGAAGACCGTCGCGACACACATAGCCTCGCCCGCCAGCGCGAGCCCACGAGCAGACGCGACATCACCAAGGCTCTCTCCCACCAGGCGCTGAGCCAGGCCTGCGTTGCCAACGCCCACGCGCTCGCCATCGACCGTCGCCACGAGCCCGCCTTCGACCTGCTCAAAGTCAGACGCATCGGGGCACGTGTCCACGCCGTGCGCGTCAGCCTCGGCGCAAATCGCGCGCGCCAGCGGGTGGTCGCTCTTGCGCTCGAGCGCGGCCGCAATCAGCAGCAGCCCGTCTGGGTCATCCCCCTCCACACACACGACATCCGTGACGCTGGGCTGCCCCTGCGTGAGCGTGCCGGTCTTGTCAAACACGACGCTCGTGAGCGTCGCCGCTGCCTCAAGCGCCTCAGCGCTCTTGACCAGGATGCCCTCGCGCGCGCCGCGGCCGCACCCGACCATCACGGCCGTGGGCGTGGCCAGGCCCAGCGCACAGGGGCAGGAGATGACGAGCACACTCACCGCGCAGGTGACGGCCTGCCCTGCGTCGTGGCTCACGACAAGCCAGACCACGAACGTCACGAGCGCGATGGCCATGACGACGGGGACGAACACGCCCGCAATCTTGTCGGCAACGCGCTCAATGGGCGCCTTGGAGCTGGTCGCGTCGTCCACGAGCGCGATGATGCGGGAAAGCGCCGTGCCCTCCCCCACCGCGGTGGCACGCGCGACCACCCAGCCGCTGCGCACGGTCGTGGCGCCCACGACGGCGTCGCCGGTCGCGCGCTCGACAGGCATGGACTCGCCCGTGATGGCGCTCTCGTCCACCGTGCACGTCCCCTCGATGACCTCGCCGTCAACCGGCACGGCCTCGCCGGCGCGCACGACGAGCTCGTCGCCCACGCGGACGTCAGACGTCGGTATCTCTACCTCCGAGCCGTCGCGGCGCACGCGCGCCGTGTCCGGCACCATGCCCGCGAGCGCCCCGATCGCGTCGGTCGTGTGCCCCTTCGCGCGGGCCTCCAGGTACTTGCCCACAGCCACGAGCGCCAGGATCATGCCGGCCGAGTCAAAGTACAGGCCGTGCGAGGCCGCCATGGCAGCCTCCATGTTGCCGTGGCCCAAAGCGTCTGCCATCACGAGAAGCGAGGCCAGGCCATAGGCGCACGAGGCCGCCGACCCCAGCGCCACGAGCGAGTCCATGGTCGGCGCGCGGTGTGCGAGCGCGGCGGCGCCCTTGACAAAGACGCGCGCGTTGGCAACAAGGATGGGCACGAGCAGCACGAGCTCCACGATGCCACGGACCATGACTGCCTCGTGGCCATCGAGCCAGGGAAGCTGCGGCCAGCCGAACATCGGTCCCATGGCAACGTAGAACAGCGGCACGGCAAAGGCGGCCGACAAGAGCATCCTGTTGCGGATCTCCCGGGCGGCGCCATGCGCCGCGCGGCCGATGTCCGACACGTCTGCGCTCTTGTCGGCAGAAAGGGGGCGCACCATCTTGTAGCCCGCATGCTCGATGGCACGCGCCACCTCGTCGACCACCGCGCCGTCGCCGGCCCACTCAAGCTCCAGGCTGTTCTTGAGCAGGTTGACGCGGGCCTCATCCACACCCGACACCTCGGATGCGGCCCGCTCGACGCGGGCGGCGCACGCGGCACAGGTCATGCCCTCTATGTCAAAGCGCTGTCTCATATGTCTCCTTGTGGCCGATGACAGCCGGCCATAGTGTTTACCAAACCTAACTATACCCCTCACGCTGCGCGTCCAACCACCCGCCAGTGCGCGACAACAAAAAGGGCGGCCCCGAGGGACCGCCCTTGTGAGCCTATGGACGCAAGTCTACGCAGCCGTGGCGGAAGACGACGTGGTCGTGACGTCGTAGCTGCCAGGCGTGGTCGTGGTGCCGGTGCCCTGCGGGCTCATCATGAGGTTGAGCAGGTTGGGGTTACCGAACACGTCCTCGAGCGAGATGCCGCCACCGTTGCCGGTACCCGTGCCGGTACCAGTGCCACGGCCGGAGCCGTTGCCGGTGGAGGAGTCGGTCTTCTGCTGCTCCTGGAGGGAGGCGTCGTCGCCGAGCTTGACCTTGACCGTCACGTCGTCGTTGCCGCGACGGACCGTGACGTCAACCTCGTCGCCGATGTTGTGGCTGCGCACCGCGAGCAGGGCGCTGTCGGCGGAGGTGATGTTCTCGCTACCGATCTTGGTGATGATGTCGCCCACCTGGATGCCGGCTGCGGCAGCGGGGCCGCCGTCGGTCACGGAGCTCACGTAGGCGCCCTGGTTGACGCTGAGGTTGTACTGACGCGCGCTCTGGGAGTTGACGGTGCTCATGCCAAGGCCGATGTAAGCGTGCAGCACCTTCTTGCCGGCGATGATCGTGTCGGCGACCTCCTTGGCGTAGTCGATGGGGATGGCAAAGCCAACGCTAGCGCTCGACTCGGTGGAGCTGGAGTACATGGACGAGATGCCCACGAGCTTGCCCTGGGCGTCAACGAGGGCGCCGCCGGAGTTGCCGGGGTTGATGGCCGCGTCAGTCTGGATGAGGTTGGTGTAGATGGTGTTGCCCGAGGTGTCGCTCATGATCGTGTTGCGGTACAGGGCGCTCACGATGCCGGCGGAGACGGACTGGTCCAGGCCAAAGGGAGCGCCGATGGTCATGACCCACTGGCCCACCTTGAGGCCCGAGGACGAGCCGATCTCAAAGGGCGTGAGCGTCACGGACGAGTCGACGTCGACCTTGATGACGGCAAGGTCGGACGAGGCATCAGAGCCCACGACGACGGCGTTGAACGACTTGCCGTCGATGGTGACGGAGATGGTCTGCATGTCACCGACGATGTGGTAGTTGGTCAGGATGTTGCCCGCCGTGTCCAGGATGACGCCGGAGCCCGAGCCCTGGGTGCTCGCGTTGCTCACGGTGATGGACACAACGGAGGGCAGGCACTTACTTGCCACGGCCTCTGCCGTGGACTCATCGGTGTCGGTCGCGTTGATAGTCACGCTGTTGCCGCTCGACGCGGTGCGCCTGCCAATGACGCCGGTGAGGAAGAGCACACCCACAACGATGAGCGCGCCGACGATGCCGGCCACCAGGCAGCTGATCACGCGCGACACGCGGTCGTTGGGGACCTTGGGCGCAGGCGGCTCGGGCTGCGGAATCGGCTGCTGCGGGATCGGCTCCTGCTGAATAGGCTGCTGAGGAGCGGTCGGGCGTGCCTGGGTCTCGTCAGCGCCTCCCATCCCTTGTGGCATTGGGGGAATGCTGGAATCTGCCATGGCTCTTCCTTCCTGTTAGAACGGCACACGGTGCTCGCATGCAGTTACTCTACCCACGTGGACACCCATAAAACGCCAGCGAGACGCCCACCTTTCGCCATCAAATGATTGCGACAAGGGTTAGCTCAGCCTGAAAGGGTACCAGACATGTCCTATCACATGTAAGGGTATCCCTCGTTTATGGTCGCGTCATACCTCCATGGGCCCTCCGCGCGGCCCGCGTTCAGAAGCGCCGCGGTCTCGGCCGTGCGCATGGCCGCCGAGCTCAGACCCGTGACTCCCTCCACGCTCGCGTCGCCCACCGGGCCTGCGAGGGTCGCGTCGTAGTAGCACTCGCCTATGGCGACAAGAGCCTGGGGGTTGGCCATCGCCCACGACCCGCCGGCGTCGCCAGGCACAAGTGTGCCGGCAAAGTAGCTGCTGGCGACCGTCACGCAGCGAATGCCCGCAGGATCGGCTGTCGGCGCGGTCCCCACCAGGCCGCCCACATAGGGCTGCTGGGAATGGGCCGTAAGCGCCGTACCCCTGACGAAGGAGTCGGAGATGCCAACACTTCCTCCCTGGACGGCGCCGTCGGCATGGCCCACCAGGCCGCCGACCGCGCAGGACACGCCCTCGGGCACGTCAGTCGGGGCGCCAACGGCACCGCCGATGACACCGGTGCGACCCACGGTCGCGACCGCGGATCGCACGCTGCCAACCGCGCCGCCCGCGAGCGTGCCGGTGACAGGCGAGGCGCTCACGACGCACGTGTCCATGACGACCACAGGTGCGGAGCTTCCTTGGACGCTTCCCACCAGGCCGCCCACGCTGCCGGCGCCGGACACAGGCGTGCCCACGACGGCGCAGTTCCGCACGGTCGCGGACTGCAGTGCCACGCCCACCAGGCCGCCCGTGCAGTCAGCCTGCGCCACGCACGCGCTCTGCACGCGAGAGAGGTTGACCGTGACGTTCTCCATCGTCACGCCACCGGCGGCCGCCACACGAGCCATCGCCACGCCCGCCGCGGAGGCATCCGTGCCCGTCATGGCAACCCTCGCCCCGCTAAAGGTGAGGTTGCGAATGGCGGCCTCCCCACCATTGGTCGCGACAAAGGCGGCGTCCGACGCCGAGCTCACGCTCATGTTGGAGATGGTCTTGCCGCCGCCGTCGATGGCACCTGCAAGGCTCGCCACAGGCGTCCATGCAAGCGGGGCGGCCGCCGTCCCGCCGTACGGCGTTCCCGCAAGGTCAAGGTCTGCCGTCAGCTTGATGTTGCCGCTCGTGCCTGCAGGCAGCGTGCCCGCGTTCATGAGGCGCACGACGTAGGCAAGCTGCTCGGGTGTGGCCACCTGCCATGCGGAGGTCGCCTCGTCATAGGTGGGCGCGGTGCCCACGGCAGGCGACGTCACACCAGCGTCCACCATCGCACCAATGCTCTCCCAGCCATCGATCTTGATCCAGTTGGCGTAGAGCTTGCTCACGGCCAGCTCGTTCCAGGGACCGGTCCAAGACCCCGCGGCGTCAACGTAGCGGGTTCCCGTTCCGTTCGCGCCCGTCCAAAAGCCCTCAAAGGCATAGCCCTCGCGCTCAGGCATTGTCAGGGCGGCCGGTACGGCGCCATAGGTCACCTCGACGCTCGTCGTGCCCGCCGTGGTCGCCCCGGCCTGGTCAAGGGTCACGGTGTAGGTGGGATAGTCGCTCAGCTTGCCATAGTAGGGATAGCCGTTGTTGACGGTCGGGTCCTGCATCCAGTTGCCATTGACCGAGTTGGCGGACAGCTTGTAGGCGGTCTCCCTCGTCTTCATCGTGGCCGTGTTGTACTGGGTAGCCTTGCTCTTGTCGCCCGCGTTCGTACACACCTGGGTGTCCAGGTAGCAGTTGTTGAAGCGGCTGTTGCCCACGGTGCTGCCAAACGCATAGCCGGTACGGTTGAACGTGCCTGCGAAGTAGCAGTTCCTAAAGTTGGTGACGACCTTCTGGTTGCCGATGAAGCCGGCGGGGCTCGCCGTGGAGTTCACGCGACAGGTGGCAAAGCAGTCCGTGAAGTTGACCGTCTTGCCGCTCTGGCTATTGACGCCCACAAAGCCACCGGACCAGTTGTCGTTCCTGTTCTCGACCATGCCGCCCTCGTAGGAGCAGCGCTCAAAAGTGGCGCTGCGGTAGATCCACGCGACAAAGCCACCCACTGTGTTGCCGTTGCCAGTGACGTTGGTGCTCTTGGCGTGGCAGTCCCTGAAGGTGATGGACCCGTTGTTGTTCACAAAGCCCACGAGCGCCGCACCGTTTCCGTCGTTGCCGGCCCTCTTGGACTTGCTGTTGACGCTGCAGCTCTCGACCGTGCAGCCCACATAGGTGCTGTTGGGCCCGTTATTAGTGCCCACGAGGCACCCCACACCCACATTGGTGTAACCCGCCGTCTGCGCGCTGGAGCTGGACAGGACATGGACGTTGCTCATGGTGAGGGTCTTGCCGTTGTCGTGGGCGACCACGACGCCGGCCGTGGCTGTGGCCGAGACGCTGGCCGACGCGAAGGTGATGTCCTTGATCGCGAGGGTGCCACTGGGAAGGTCGACAAACCCCACTCGCTCGGCGCCCAAGGCGCGCAGCTTGCTGATGGTATGGCCGCCACCATCAAAGGTGCCGTTCGAGTTGGCGAGCGGCATCCAACGCAGTGCTGCCGAGGACGTGCCACCCCACGCGGCGCCGGTCAGGTCGATGTCGGCCATGAGCTTGAAGGAGCGCGTGGTGCCCGCGGGGAACTTGGACGCGTTGTTGATGTACTCGTAGTAGGCAAGATGCTCGGGCGTCTCGATGAGCCAGGCACCAGCCGCCTCGTCGTAGGTCGGCTTGGTCACACTGGAGGGCACGACGGGACTGTTGTTGTACATGGCCTGACCCACGTCCTGCCACGAGCCGATGGCCGTCCACTTGGCATAGAGCGTGCGGGGGTCGAGCTCGTTCCAGTCAACGAGCCACGTGCCATCGACGTCCACATACTGCGTGCCGGATCCGTTCGTGCCCGCAAAGTAGCCACCGAACACGTAGCCCGTGCGCGTGGGCAGGCTGTCCACGGGGTCGGGACGCGTGCCGTAGTACACGTCCTGCGTGTCGGTGCCGCCCGTGCCGCTCTGCTTGTTGAAGGTCACGGTGTAGGGCGACTCGTCCACCAGGCGGCCAAAGCTGGGCCAGCCTCCGTTTACGCTGTCATCTTGTGCCCACGGCGTGCCGAACCTGTTGCCGTTGAGCCAGAAGGCCGCCATGTTGCGCCTGAGCTCAGCCGACGACTTGCGCACACAGGCACCGTCGGCGCGAGTGCCCGAGAAGGTGCTGGAGGTGTCCACGTAGCAGTTCTGGACCTTGGCACCCGAGCCGTTGATGGCGCTGCCCGTGAAGTTCTTGATAGGCAGCACCGCGCCCGAGCGGTTCTGGCGCACGTTGCGCGTGGTAGGACGCGCCGAGCCCTGGAAGTAGCAGTTGCGCACCGTGGCGCCCGACTGCGAGGCCACGGCGATGCCGGCGACCACAGACGACTGGTAGCGCCAGTTCCAGTTGGTCACGCTCACGCCCATGTTCGCGCCCCGCACGTAGCAGTCCTCGATGGTGCCGCTGCCGCGCAGCGTGCCCACCAGGCCGGCCAGGCGCTCGTTGTGCAGGGACTTCACGTGACCGGCGTTCAGGCGCCCGCCCTCGATGCCCACACGGTACACGCGCGACCTGTTGTCGGCTATGCCCGCGAGCGTGGCGGTTGTGCTGTAGGTCGTCTTGCCCGACTTGCACGTGTTCCTGCTCGACACGTTGGGCGAGACGATCACGAGGTCGTGGATGGAGCCGCTGCCGGAGAGCACCTTGACGAAGCCCGTAGCGTCCGCGGCCGCATAGTAGGCCTCGCCATAGCGGGCGCCCTTGGTGCGCTGTGAGAACGAGTTGGCGATCTTGAGCGTGGTGAGTCTGCGCTGGCCCACGATCATGTCGGGAGACCCCTCGTCACCGAGGTTCTTGTCAAACGCGCCCGAGAGCTCGCCCGAGTACTTGGCCGTGGGAATCCACAGGAGGGGGTTGGAGCTCGTGCCGCCCCAAGCCACCTGGGTGCCCAGCGTGGGCGAGTCAAAGGTCTCGTTGCCCGTGAGGTCGACGTCGTTCATCAGGTGGATGTTGGCAGTGCGGCCGCGCGCGATGGCGTTGCGCGAGTTGGCGCCCATGACGTAGGCCAGCTCGACGCCCGAGGTCACCTGCCAGCCTCCGTTGGCCGCGTCATAGCCGGGCAGGGGCGGGTAACCCTCGACGCGGTCGCGCATGGGGAAGTAGGTCTGGTCCCAGTTGGACGCGGGACCCAGGACGTAGTAGGCGGTCACGCTGACCGGGCCTTCCGAGGTCGCGGGCAGCTCCGTGATAACGTCGCCGGTGCCGTTGACCTTCCAGCCGACGAGCGTCACACCCGGGGTCCGGCCGACGTCTGCCTGGGTGGGCAGCACCTTGCCCTCGTTCTGGTTGTAGTAGGCCCAGCCGTCGTCGTAGAGCTTCTGCTTGGCTATCTGCTTGGTCCAGTTGTAGGGCCACACGTAGGAGATGGTGTTGCCGACCCAGTAGGCGCGCAGAGTCGTGTTCTCGGGGAAGTCCCAGGCATGGCACCAGTGGCCGTCGGCGTCAACGTAGCACGTGCCCTCGCCGCCGTAGTCGGAGTAGTAGCCGCCAAAGGTGTAGCCGTTCATCGTGGGCAGCTCGATGTCGGCGCCCGTCTTGCCGTAGTCGACCTTCTGCGTGCGCGTGCCCAGCGTGGTCGCGCGGGCACCAGCGTCGAGCGTCGCGGTGTAGGGCGAGCCGTCCGAGAGGCTGCCAAAGCTGGGATAGCCCGCGTTCTTGGAGCCCGTCTGGGTCCAGGGACTGCCAAAGGCGCGGCCATTGAGGTAGAAGGCCGTCACGGAGCGCTTGAGCTGGGCGGTCGGCTGCGCGGTGATGCCCGCGGGCAGCGCGCCGGTGAAGCTCTTGCC
>CAJOGH010000032.1:4061-12575 GCA_905233865.1 uncultured Atopobiaceae bacterium | reverse complement strand
CGCTCACCGGGCGCGGCGATTACGACGAGGCGGTCGCCTCCCGCGACTACGCCTATCAGAGCTTTGAACAGAAGGTCGCGGTCGAGCAGGTCCATGTAGTTCCACGCGATGATGCGCTCCGGGACCTCCTTGCCCATGGCCTTGGCAACGCGCAGCACCGCTCGCTCGAGGGCCGGGTGCAGCGTGCGCAGGATGCCGCGCACGCCAACCTCGGCGCCAAGCAGGCGGAGCTGGGAGCTGCCAGAGTCGGAGAGCTTGAGGTCGTTCACGCGCACGACCTTCATGCCGCGCGTGTCCACGATCTGCTTGTTCAGCAGGTCACGGGCAATGAGGACCTCCTCAGGCTGGAGGTAGGAGAAGCGGATGTCGGTGGAGGGGAGGCGCAGGCGGACGGCCTCGTTGTCAAAGGCCTCGACGTACTTGCGCCAGCTGATCATGAACGGCGTCTTGCCAGGACCCTGGAAGGCCAGGCTCGTTACGCGGGGGAAGACCTCGCCGGTTGCGATTCCGAGGTCGTTTACGACGCCAATCTGCTCGTCGTTGGCGTCTAGTACGGGAATTCCCAGCATCTGGGACAGGTAGATCATGGGTGTGCTCCTTAGGCGTGGCGCTCAACAAAGCCCTCCTCGTGCCCCAGGAGCACCAGGAGGGTCATCGACTGTGAGGTCGAGGTTTCATCAACGGCCCTTCTCGTAGGTTCTAGCTGCGCGGCGTGTGCCGCATTCCGCACGCCATTGTACACCCGAGCGACGGGTAGGGGGCGGCATGCCTCCATTTCATCAATTGCGCAACCTCACGCGTTTGCCGACGTTAGCCGATAGGTTCCTGCCGCTGGCACCGCATGGCTTTACAATTTGATTTAAGACTCGGACGGGGAGGGGCCATGAGAAGTCCTACCAAGGAGAAGAGGCGTTCGGGAAGCCGGAGGGGCACCAGCCGCCTCCCACGTCCAGTGCGGATAGTCCTTCGTGTCCTGCTGGTCCTCTTTGTTCTTATCGTCATAGTCGCCAACGTGGCCTACTACGTCTTTAGGAAGACGATCGACTACTATGCCGGTGACGTCATCGAGACCACTGGCGTGAAGCAAGAGGCTGTTCTGGACAAGGGTCGCGAGCTGGCCATACACGAGCAGCGCGAGGGCACGGTGCTCCTGCGCAACCAGGATGGGACGCTGCCGTTACCTGCGGAAGTGACCCAGGTCAACGTGTTTGGGTGGGCCTCCACCGACTGGGTGTGCGCGGGTTCTGGGTCGGGCGGCCTGTCATGCGCGGGCCAGTCAATCTACGAGGCGCTCAAGGAAGACAACATCGGCTACAACGAGAGCCTCATGAACATGTACGAGAAGTTCCAGAACAAGCGCCCTGGCATGGACGCAGGCGCGCTCTTTAGCGACGTTGACCAGTTCTTCCAGCTGTTCGAGCCCGCCATTGACGACAGGTCGCTGTACACGCAGGACCTGCTGGACGAGGCCAAGGCGTTCTCGGACACGGCGCTCGTCGTGCTGGGGCGCGAGAACGGCGAGTCGCTTGACGCCCCGCGCTACCAGTACAAGCGCTCGCACGCGGGCAATGACTTTGAGTACGACAAGAGCCGCGGGTACCTTGAGCTCTCGACCGAGGAGGAGGCGCTGCTCAAGTACGTGGGCGAGAACTACCAGCGCGTGGTGGTCCTCGTCAACTCCACCAACGTCATGGAGCTCGGCCAGCTGGAGACCGTGCCGGGAGTGGACGCGTGCCTGCTCTGCGGTGCCACGGGTCAGTACGGGGCCGGTGCTATCCCGCAGCTGCTGTGGGGTGACATGTCGCCGTCGGGGCGCACGGCCGACACCTTTGCCTATGCCTTTGAGACCGCTCCCTCCTATGTCAACTCCGGCCTGGCTGGCCAGGGTACGTGGGCCAACGCTGATGGGATGTACCCGGCGGACGGGACCACCAACCCCAACGTCGTGCCCAACGTTCCCTATGACGGCGTGAAGTATGTGGATTACGCCGAGGGCATCTATGTTGGCTACCGCTGGTACGAGACGGCCGATGCGGAGGGATTCTGGTCGGGCGTGAGCAACGAGCACGGCCAGGGCTATGACGGGGTGGTGCAGTACCCGTTTGGCTATGGCCTTTCGTATACGTCCTTTGACTGGGAGGTGAGCGACTGGAGTCCGCGCAGGCTGGCCGGCGCCGACAGGGACACGATGGTGGGCTGTGAGGTGGTCGTCACCAACACGGGCTCGTGCGCGGGCACCGATGTGGTGCAGCTCTACTACACGCCGCCGTACGAGCGGGGCAAGACCGAAAAGCCCGCCGTCTCCCTTGCCGCCTTTGCCAAGACCGCGACGATTGCCCCGGGCGAGTCGCAGACCGTGAAGCTCGAGATTGCCCTTGACGACATGGCGAGCTTTGACGCGACTGACGCCGACGGAGACGGGCATGTTGGCTACGAGCTGGACGCCGGCGACTACGTGCTGAGTCTGCGTCGCAACGCCCACACGATTGCCGACTGCGACCGGGCAACCATGACCTATACCCTGTCGGAGCAGCTGAGCATGGACACCGACAGGATTACCAAGTCCGAGGTGCGCCCGCGCTTTACGGGGCCCAACTGCGATGACGGCATCGCAAGTGACGGCTCGGACGCGAACTGCAACTTTACCAAGCTCTCGCGCGCCGACTTTGCGGCCACGATGCCCACCGGTCCGGTCGAGGGCCGCCAGATGACCGACGAATGCCGCGGACTCAATCTCTACCAGGAGCCTGACGCACAGGCCGATGACAACGCGCTGAGCATGAGGCTCACGCGTGCCGGCGCGGACGTGACCCCGCCCGCGGAGGCCGATCAGAAGGCGCGGGAGACGGCTGCCACGGCGCAGACGCCTGCGGCCACGACGGGCTCTGCCGGCGACACTGCGGCTGACGAGTCGCACGGCGGTGCCCAGATGACGCCTGCCGATCCTGCAGACATGGCAAGTGACCCCGTAGCCCTTCCCGACAACGTCACCCTTTCCGAGAAGGGTCGCCTGACCGACCACGGCATCACACTGGGACGCAACTACCACAGCGCCCTCTGGGACGTGCTGCTGGGCCAGCTCACCGATGACGACATGAAGGACCTGGTGCTTCACGGCTACATGGGCACGGGCAGGCTCGACTCCATTGGCAAGCCCCCGCTCAAGGACCTGGACGGGCCCGCGCAGGTGGGCGGCTTCAGGCAGCTGACGTATGGTACCGGCTTTAGTGCCCTGAGCGTCCTGTCGCAGACCTGGGACCAGCTCCTGGCCCGCGACGTTGGCTATGCCATGGGCAATGAGGCGGCGTACCTTGGCGTGGACGGCATATACGCACCGTCGTCCAACATCCATCGCTCGCCCCTGGGTGGCCGCAACTACGAGTACCTCTCTGAGGACCCGCACTTGTCGGGCCTCATGTCCAGTGAGGTCGTTGCCGGTAGTCTCAACGCGGGGACCTACTGCTTCATCAAGCACCTCATCTGCAACGACCAGGACACCTCGCGCGACGGCCTCTACACCTTCGTGGGCGAGCAGGCCCTGCGCGAGATATACTTGTCTCCCTTCCGCGGCATGGTGCGGGCGGGAGCCTCGGGGATGATGACGTCGTACAACCGTATCGGAGCTGTGTGGTGCGGCGGCTCGACGGCGCTCATCCAGGGTGTGCTTCGCGGCGAGTGGGGCTTCCATGGCGCGGTCGTCACGGACTACGCCGACCATCACCAGTACATGTGTGCCGACGAGGAGCTGCGTCACGGCGGTAGCCTCTTTATGGACGGTGTCATGGGCAACGGTGCCATCAAGTTCAATCCCGACTCTGAGGCCGTCCATCTCCAGCTTCGTCGCGCGACCAAGGAGGTCCTGTACACCTGGCTCAACGCGCGCGTGCGCAACCTGGACTACGTGCGCGACAATCCCGCGGCGGCGGCCCGCCCCATCAAGCTCACCGGAATGTCGCCTGTGTTCACTGGCCTGATCATCACCGACGCCATCTGCGTCCTCGTTCTCATCGTCGTGTTGTGGAAACGCGTGCGCCGCTTGGTGCACCGGCTCGGTGGCGCCATTGACGCGCGCGGTGTCAAGCGCTCCCGCGGCAAGTGAGGGTATACTGGCTCGAGAACGTAAGTGACTAGGAAAGGAACGACATGCCTGTTGGTCTTATCATTGCGCTCGTGGTCATCGCTGTCATTGTCTTTGCTCTTATCGGCCTGTACAACGGTATCGTCAAGGCCGCCAACCGCGTGGACAACGCCTGGCAGACCATCGACACCCAGCTTCAGCGCCGTAACGACCTGATCCCCAACCTGGTCAGCACCGTCAAGGGCTACGCCTCCCACGAGAAGGAGGTCCTCGAGGCCGTCACGCAGGCGCGCGCCGCCGTCTCCGCCGCACCCACGCCCGAGGCCAAGATGGAGGCCAACAACCAGCTGACCGGCGCCCTGCGCCAGCTGTTCGCCGTCGCCGAGGCCTATCCCGACCTCAAGGCGAACACGAACTTCCAGCAGCTGCAGACCGACCTGACCGACACCGAGAACAAGATCTCCTACGCGCGCCAGAGCTACAACGACTGCGTGCTCATGTACAACAACAAGATCACGACGTTCCCGGGTAACATGGTCGCCGGCTTTGGTGGCTTTGTCCGCAAGGAGGGCTTCGTCGCCGAGGAGGCCGCCCGTACCGCTCCCAAGGTGGAGTTCTAGGGCACGTCTCGTACCCGCATGAGAGAGGGCCTCGCACTGGTCATCCGGTGCGAGGCCCTTTGCTTGTTCTGGCGGAGGGAGAGAGATTCGAACTCTCGAGGCGCCTAGACGCCTAACGGTTTTCAAGACCGCCGCATTCAACCGCTCTGCCATCCCTCCGAGCGCACACATTCTAGCACGCATTTGGAGCGTATCGCGACACGCCTCGCCTTGCAGGGATTGCACCCGAATGTATCCTCGTTTCTGCCGTCTGCCCAGAAGAGCCTGCGATTCGAGGCTCTTGTCGGCCTCCTGAGGACGCATTGAGGTGCAATCGCGACACGTCTTGCCTTGCAGGGATTGAACCTCAATGTATGGTGCAGGACCCAGTGTTGGCCTCAAGCCGAGGGGCAGTCTGTTGTTGGGGGGCAACCCGCGCCGTTGCTACATGCGGGAGAGGTCGATGGAGCCAAGCCAACCCCAGCGGGGCTGCTCAATGAGACCATAGGTGCTCATCCACAGCTCTAGGTCGATCGTGCGAATGCCGGCAGCGACTGCGTCCATGACCTGGGCGTCGCCTGCATATAGACCCACGTGTCCGTGTGCCTGCGCCTGTGCCGACCAGGGTGCCGCACCCACCGCGATGATCATGCCCACCTTGAGGTCGCTCGTGCGGTCGCGGTTGCAGTAGCTCTGGCACAGCTCGCGGGCGTTGCCGCTCACGTTGCAGATGCCCAGGCGGCCAAAGACGGCCTCGACCCAGCCCGCGCACTGGTCGTCACCGGGCGAGGGCGTGCCGTGCGCGCACTCAAGCAGGCGACGCTGCTGGGTGGTCGCGTCCATGAGGGCCTGGGGCTCCTGCCCGGCCGCGATGGCGCGCCAGACCGGCTGGCCCCAGAGAGACCTGTCGCCGTGCGCGAGGCCGCGCCGCCGTACCTCATCAAGGAGATGCCCTCGCATGACCTGCTTGTTCTGTGCCATGACGGCCGCCTCCCTTTGTGTCAGATGCCCTTAAGTATGCACCTGCCGCCCTCCTGCCGCTATGATGGTTGGCAAAACGCTTGAGATGACAGGGGAGGGCTCGTGACAGACGTGGCCGACAAGAGCCAAGAGGAGCGCGACTGCGCGTTCATGGCCATCGCGCTGGAGGAGGCCCGTGCCGCCGCTAGCGAGGGTGAGGTTCCCATCGGTGCGGTCGTCGTGTGCAACGGAGAGGTCGTCGCTCGTGCGCACAACCGCCGCGAGACCGACCGCGACCCCTCGGCGCACGCGGAGTTCAGCGCCATGTGTCAGGCCGCGCGGGCGCTGGACCGCTGGCGGCTCACGGGTTGCACGGTCTACGTGACACTCGAGCCATGTCTGATGTGCGCCGGCCTCATGGTCAACGCGCGCGTCGACCGGTGCGTGTACGGAGCCGCGGACCCCAAGGGCGGCGCCGTGGGCACGCTCTTTGACGTGAGCCATGACGAGCGCCTGAACCATGAGTTCCAGGTAAGCTCGGGCGTGTGCCAGGAGGAATGCGCCCAGGTGCTGCGCGACTTCTTCCGTGAGCGCCGCGCCGCCCGCAAGCGGTAGCGCACACAAAACGGCGGCCCAGGTGCGTGACCCGGGCCGCCGTCGCAAAGGCGTATGTGCGCGGCTCTACTAGAGCCCCATGACGGCGCCCACGTAGACGAGCGCGGACATGGCGATGACAAAGCCAAAGGCATAGGGGGCAATCTTGCCCAGGATCTCGCCGTCCTTGCCGGACAGGCCGCAGGCGGCGCAGCCGATGGCGATGCTCTGCGGCGCCAGCATCTTGCCAGCACTGGTGCCCAGTGAGTTGGCCGCGGCAAGCCAGGTCTCGTTGACGCCAATGGCACGGGCGGCCTCGACCTGGACGTTGCCAAACAGCAGCTCGGACGAGGTGCCGGAGCCGGTCACGAAGGTGCCCAGCGCGCCCAGGATGGGCGAGACCAACGGGAACATGCCACCCAGCGTGCCCACGAAGAAGGCCGCGACGGCGCTGATCATGCCGGCGTAGCCCATGATCTTGGCCATGCCCAGGACGCCCAGCATGGTAAGGATGGTCTTGAACATCTGCTTGCAGGTGTCGCCCAGGACCTTGAGCATGTCCTTGAACGAGCAGTGCTGGATGATGCCACCGATGATGCCGCACGCCATGATGAGGACGCCAGGCGTGTTGATCCAGGTGAAGGTGAGCGTGGCAGCACCCTCGCCGGAGTAGATGGTGGCCTTGGTGGCGATGCTGGAGAGCGGCTCGGCGATGAAGGGCACGAGCTTACTGGTCAGCAGCAGCACGACAAAGATGAGGATGAACGGCGACCAGCTCACGAGGGCGCGCTTGACCGTGATGGCCTCGGCGGCCTCGGGGATGGAGAGGCGGTACTCCTCGGGCACCTCGCGGTCGCGGGTGCGCAGCGCCATCACGAAGGTGACGATGAGCGACACCACGGAGGCGACGACGTCAGGCAGGTTGGCGCTGATGAAGTGGGCGGCAAGGATCTCGGGCACGGCAAAGGAGATGCCGGCGGCCAGGGTGATGGGCAGGACGCCCTTGAGGGCGCGCGGGCCACCGCCCACGAGCATGACCATGAGGATGGGGCAGGCAACGACAAAGAGCGCCACCTGGAGGGACTGCACGCCGCCAAGGGTGATGGGGTCGATGCCCGTGATGGTGGCAAGCGTGGTGGTGGGGATGCCGATGGAACCGAACATGGTGGGCGTGCCGTTGGCAATCAGGCAGGCAACGATGGCGATGATGGGGTTGATGCCCAGGCCGGCGAGCATGCCTGCGGGGATGGCAACGGCCGTGCCAAAGCCGGCCATGCCCTCAAGGAAGCCGCCAAAGCACCAGCCGATGAGCAGCGTGAGCACGCGCTTGTCGGAGCTCACGGAGGTCAGCATCTGCTTGATGACGTCCATGGCCCCCGTGTGCACGGTCAGGTTGTAGGTGAACACGGCCGCGATGATGACGATGACGATGGGCCAGAGGGCAAAGAGGAAGCCCTCGAGCGCGGCGGTCGCGGCGTTGACGGGCGCCATGCCAAAGTAGGTCAGGGCGACGACGGCGCAGACGGCCAGCGACGTGAAGCTGGCGAGCCAGGCCTCCATGTGCAGGGCGCACAGGGCGATGACCAGCCAGATGATGGGCAGCAGCGCCAGTAGGAAGGGAACGAGCAGATCGAGCATTGGTGCCTCCAGGCATGTTGGGTGCAAACTCGACCATTGTACGACCCACCTGAAAGGTACACGGTATATGCACAGGATAAGGGGCGCACCGTCACGCGCTGGTAACGGTGCGCCCCTCGTGTTGGCCTGGGTTGTGGTCCTGCCGGCTCCTAGTAGTGGCGCCCGTAGCGCCCGCCCGCCGGCCCGCGCCCGCGTGCGCGCGAGCCACTAAAGAGGGAGCGCGTGGGCTTGGAGGTGGACCTGCTGGGGTTGGGCACGATCCTTCCGGAGTCGTAGTTGAACCCGTCAAGGTCAAAGCAGGGGATGAGCTTGCGCGTAAAGTACTCGATCTCGCGCAGGGGGCTGATCTCGTCGGGCGCCACGAAGGTGTAGGCGTGGCCCGTCGCGCCTGCGCGGCCCGTGCGGCCAATGCGGTGCACGTAGTCCTCGGGGTCCATGGGCACGTCGTAGTTGATGACGGCGTCGATGTCGTGGACGTCGATGCCGCGGCTCATCACGTCGGTGGCCACAAGCACCTGCACGCGGCCGTCGCGGAACCGGTCGAGTGCGCGCTCGCGGGTCTTCTGCGGGCGGTCGGCGTGCATGACGTCCACGCGCACGCCCTCGCGCTTGAGCAGCGAGGCGATGAGCACCTGGTGCTCGCCG
>CAJOGH010000032.1:0-3935 GCA_905233865.1 uncultured Atopobiaceae bacterium | reverse complement strand
TGTCGGCCGTCGAGCCTACGCGCGCTATCTCCACGATGGCAGGGTCATCGAGCATCGCGTCGACCGTGCCCTTGATGGACGGCGGTATCGTGGCCGAGAAGAGCAGGGTCTGGCGCTTCTTTGGCAGGGCATGCACGATCTTGCGGACGCTGGGCCAAAAGCCCATGTCTAGCATGCGGTCGGCCTCGTCGAGCACGAGCGTGCGCACGCGTGTGAGGTCCACGATACCCCGCTCGTTGAGGTCAATGAGGCGGCCAGGCGTGGCCACCAGCAGGTCGCAGCCGTGGGTGAGCGCCTTGACCTGCTTGTCAAAGCGCGCGCCACCCATGACGACCACGGCACGCAGGCCGCATGCCTCGCACACAACGGAGGCCACGCGGTCGATCTGCTGCGCGAGCTCGCGCGTGGGCGTGATGACCAGCGCGCGTGGCGCGGTGACGGCGGAGCCCTTGGGTTTGGGCTCCTTTCCGCCCATCAGGAGTTGGAGGACGGGCAGCGTGAATGCCGCCGTCTTGCCCGTGCCCGTCTGGGCAGAGGCAACCAGGTCGCGTCCCTTGAGGACCAACGGGATGGCCTGCTGCTGCACGGGGGTGGGGGTCTCAAAGCCGAGCTTGGTGACGCCGGCAAGTATCTGCTCGTTTAGGCCGAGCTCGCCAAATGTCGTATCCATGGTCTACATGGTACAACAAGGTGCAGTTTTGGAACAGGGGACAGGTTGTTGTTCCACGCAGGTCAGGCATGGTAAAACGCATGTGGAACAACAATATGTTCCCTGTTCCAAGGGGGGTGCGGTGGCAAGGTACCACTCAGCGTCACCACCCTAGAGCGTCATATCGTGCAATACGGCCTTCCTGTGTTCCAAATGACGCGCTGGGGTGGCATCTTCCTCCCGTTCTTGGACGCTGCCCTCTCCACTAGTTCATAAAAGACCAGGTGACAGCCTTGCGCTCTTATCGGCATGGCGAGAAGAGCGTGAAATGGCCTCGGTTTTACCGCCCTGGCGGGTAACTTCGAACAAGAATGGGCCCAAATGCACGAGATGACGCTCTGGGGTGGTGACGTCGTGGTGTGGACTGGTGCTTCCCCAAAGAAAGGCGCATGACATCGTAGGATGCTGGGCTCCAGCCCCTAGCTTACATGGAACAAGAGACGTGTTCTGCGGTGAGTCTGCAGCTGTAGGCTCTTGTCGCCCGTGGGCTAGAAGGAGGGAACGACCGTTCCCTGGAAGGTCTGCTCCATGAAGGAGCGCATGTCATCGGAGGTCAGGGCGTCCATGAGGGCGCGGGTCTTGGCCGTGCCGTCCTCGCCGGAGCGTGTGGCCACGATGTTGGCATAGGTGGCGGCCGCGTCGGAGTCGGAGGCTTCGCGGGCGAGCGCGTTTGCGACCTGCAGCTGGGACGAGATGGCATAGTTGCCGTTGACCACGATGAGGGCGGAGTCGCCCAGCTTCTCGGGGACGAGGGCCGCCTCGGCGGTGGCAATCTGGAGGTCGCGCGGGTTGGCGGTGATGTCGGAGATGCGTGCGGTGAGCCCCACGCCCTCCGCCATGGTCACGAGGCCGCAGCTGGCAAGCAGCTGGAGCGCGCGGGCGCAGTTGGTGAGGTCGTTGGGCACGGTGACGGTCGCGTGCTCGGGGAGGTTGTCGAGAGTCGTACCCTCGGTTCCAAAGACGCACATGGGCTCAAAGTGGACGCTGCCAGCGCTGGTGAGGTCTGCGTCGTATGAGGTGTTGTAGTCGTCCATGTAGGGCTTGTGCTGGAAGTAGTTGGCGTCGAGCCTGCCCGCCACGAGGTCGTCGTTGGGCTTGAAGTAGTCCTGGTACTCGACTATCTCAAGCGAGTATCCCGCCTGCTCGAGCTTGGACGCCGTGTGCTGCAGGATGATGGCGTGCGGCGACGGGCTCGCCCCGATGCGGATGGTATGGGGGTCGGTCTTGTCCGCCCTCTTGCCGCGGCGACCCTCGCAGCCAGTGATGCCCAGGGCCAGCGCGCCACCAGCGCCAAGCGCCAGGCGCACGAAGGAGCGACGGCCCATGGTCGGGTTGGTGGCGGTGCGGTGGGAAGATGTGCTGCCCATGTGTGTCCTTAGCCTCATCCGTCGCGCCGGCTGCCTGGCCCGCGCGGGCGTCCTGCGTTTGCATGAACTATAGCAGCGCTCGTGAGCGTCGGGCCAAAATGCGTGCGTTCTCCAAGGTGGGCGGCAGTCAGGTGCGCCTGCTGGGGCTGATTTGATACCGTATAGGGGAACAAGGAGCTCTGAGTACATGCCTATCAAGATTCCCGACGGTCTGCCGGCAAAGCAGACCCTTTCTGACGAGCGCATCTTTGCGCTCGAGGAGGACGTGGCCAACTCGCAGGACATCCGTCCCTTGCGTGTGGCCATCCTCAACCTCATGCCCACCAAGATCGAGACCGAGACGCAGATCCTGCGCCTCATATCCAAGTCGCCCCTGCAGGTGGACATCGACTTCATGCGCGTGTCCACCCATGAGGCCAAGAACGTCTCCGCCGACCACCTGGTCAAGTTCTACGACGTCTTTGACACCTTTCGCGATAAGAACTACGACGGCCTGATCATCACCGGCGCGCCCGTCGAGCAGCTGGAGTTCGAGGAGGTCGACTACTGGGACGAGCTCTGCGAGATCATGGATTGGGCGCGCGAGCACGTCTTTAGCACCATGTTCCTGTGCTGGGGCGCGATGGCAGGCCTCTATCACTACTACGGAGTCCCCAAGCGTCAGCTGGGCTCCAAGATCTTTGGCGTGTTCAAGCAGCGCCTGTGCGACGAGTACAGCTTCCTGACCAACGGCTTTGACGAGGTGCACAACATGCCGCACTCCCGTCACGCCGCGCTGGACGCCAACGAGCTGGCGCGCCATCCCGAGCTCGAGGTCCTCTCCGAGGGGTTCCAGACGGGACCGGCGCTTGTTGCCACCCGTGACTTCCACGAGATCTATGTGACCGGTCACTTTGAGTACGGCCGCGACACGCTGGCCACCGAGTACTGGCGCGACTTCAAGGCAGGGTTGCGCATCCAGATGCCGGAGAACTACTTCCCCGACGACGACCCCGAGCAGCAGCCCATCTTTACCTGGCGCAGCCACGCCAACCTGCTGTACCGCAACTGGCTCAACTGGGTTTACCAGATGACACCTTACGACATGGATCAGATCCCCGAGGTCATCAAGCAGCTGCACGACCAGCCTCGCCGGAAGTTCTAGCGGACGCGCCGGGCGGCGCAGAGGAAGGGAGACGCCTTGAGTACGCACGAGCCCCTTACCGAGGAGCTTCTGGAGCGCCTGCTGAGCAGTGCGACGCCCGAGGCCTACCTTGCCGAGGCACAGCTGAACGAAGACGACCTTCCCGCGTTCCTGTGGGCGCAGCTCGACGATGCCGGCATGGCGCGGGCCGAGGCCATACGGCTTTCGGGCATCAACACGACCTTTGGGTACCAGATCTTCCAGGGCACGCGCAAGCCGGGCCGCGACCACGCCATCATGCTGGCGCTGGGCATTGGCTGCGACCTTCGTCACACGCAGCGCCTCTTGCGCCTGGCCGGCGTGAGCGAGCTGTGGTGCAAGAACCGCCGTGATGCCATCATCATCTACTGCGTGCAGCACGGCTACAGTCGTGCCGAGACGGACGACGAGCTGTGGCGCCTGGGCGAGCGGACGCTTCTGGCTGCCGAGGAGCGCTAGCCATGGCTGACGACGCTTCCGAGGACGAGGTGCTCAAGGCCATCGAGCGCGACGACGCCTATGTGGTGGACGAGCTTCTGGCCGACCATGACGGCTGTCGCACGGAGCGCGCGCATCACGTCGACGCGCCCGAGCGGAAGCTGCTCGTCAAGCGAATCCGCCGCGAGCTTGCCAACAAGGACGCGTGGGACGTGCTAGCGGGGCTGGACAGCCCGCGTCTGCCCAAGGTGGTCGACAC
>CAJOGH010000031.1 GCA_905233865.1 uncultured Atopobiaceae bacterium | reverse complement strand
ACTGGTTGCCGGCGATGGCCAGCGCGCCGCCTATGACGCTCGCGACCACGCCCGCGCCCTTCGCGGCGATGTTGACGGACGAGCGGCTCAGCAGCACCTGCAGGCGCGCGTCGCCCAGGTCCTTCTTCTGGCAGGTGCCGGCCAGGTTCTGGTAGACGAGGCTGAGCCCGGCGAGGCTCGCGGACGAGAAGAGCTTGCATGCGATGAAGACGACGAACCACCCCTGCACGGTCGCCACGCCCGCGACGGCCATCGACGCGCCGCCGACGAGCGTCAGTGTGAGCGCGTAGGTTCGCCCGGCGACGCGCGAGCTCATGGTCGCGTGCACCAGCGTGCCGAGGGTGGTGCCGACGGCGATCGCAAAGGCGGGGATGCCCCATACCAAGGACGTCGACGCTATGTCGCTGCCTGCGAGCATGTCCTTTGCGATGACGACCGCGAATGCGGTGTCCATGCCAAAGGCGATGTTGACCACAAAGGCGAGGGGACGGCAAAGCAGCGTCTCAGCCCACTCGACGCCCTCCTTCTGCAGCTCCTTGAAGCGCAGGTACGCGCTTCCGGAGCGGAGCAGCTCGTCGCTGACCACATAGATGGAGGCTGCAATCATCGCAAAGAGCAGCACGAAGCCGCCCATGTTGTCCATGACGCTCGTGAGCAGCGACTCCATACGGCAGGTTACCTCTATGGCGCTACAGCACGTCCCGTCCTTGGCTATCAGGGGAGCGATGCACGAGATGACCGTTCGGCCAGTTCTATCGTCACGAATCGCAATCTCGGGTCGCTCTTCATGCGAAAAGCGGTATGCCCGATCTTCACCGTTGCCCTCGTATCCGTTTACCTTTTGCACAACGTTGCGCACGGCATCGGCGACCTCCTGGCTGCGCGCCTCGCTCATGACGATTGAGTCACGCTGGCTGTCAAGGAGGATGTGCGCGCCTCCGCGCTCGTCGACCGCATAGATTGTGGGCTGTACGCCATTGGTGTTGGCAAACGAGCTTGTCAGGATGCTCTCCATGTTGTCTATCGCCGTGGAGAAGTCGCTTCCGAACGAATCGTCGGGCACGTTGGACATCGCGCTGCGGGCCAATCTGGTAGCGGCGCCACCAAACTCTGCCGGCGAGGTGGCGCTTGCCTGTGCGACTATCTGTGACATGGTCGAAGAGCGTGTGCCGACGGTTGTCGCGACCATGCTTGCCATGTGCACGTACAATGCCGCACTGCAGATGAGCGTCACGGCCGTCGCGATGATCGCGTTGCGGACCTTGGCTCGCTCGCCATTGCGCACGGTTCGCACGATCCATCTGACCAGAAGCACCAGTGTCAGCACGCTCAGGTATGCGTAACAGGCATACATCAGCGTCTCGCTCATCCAGAGGCTCGTGGATAGGGGCAACTCGACGATGTCACGCGAGCTGCCATTCGCAAGGTCAAACAGGCGCACGCCCCCGTCGCTCGCGACCGTTGAGACGCAGTCGCCCTCGATGCGAATGTTGTCGATGCGCTGTGAGTCCCTCTCGATCTCGCTCAGCCGCACCTCGCCAAAGAGATCTTCGGCTCGAAGGATGGTGCCGCTGCCTTGGTCATAGAGAATTGCCGTGTTGCCCTGCAGGTCAAAAGATTGTGCGAAGACCGGGCGGTCGCCTGTCGATAGCGGCTCGGCCTCATCCGCCCCGCTCTTATCGACATAGAGAGTGCCGTTCGTGTCGCTCATCGCGACGTTGCCGGTGGCCTCGTCAAAGCGCGCGTCAAAGGGGAACGAGTCCTTGGGATGGACGGCCTTGCGAAGCTCCGTCTCGTCGTTGCCTGTGAGCTTTGTCACGCTGATGTTGAGCCGTGCGGCATGCATCTGCTGGTCGGCAAACCGCACAAGTATCACATTGCCATCGGCATCGCAGGCCACGTCGGCAATGCTCCGCGTCACGCGAATGTCGTCGTCCTGGTAGTCCCGCTTCCACGCGACGCCCTGGTAGGCGCCACTCATGTCAAACCTGAGCACAGCCTCGGTCTTGATCCGCTCACCGTCCTCGGCGCTCTTGATGCCGGCCACGAGCACCGTGTTGCCCGCCTGCCGGATGGTCGACACCTCGTCAATGGGTGTCTCGCGGCTATCCATGCCATAGACCCCGCGCAGCTTGCCTTCTGGGCTCACGAACAGGAGGCGCCGTCCGGCGCGATCGGCAATCACCGTGCCGGCCTCGTTGTCGGAGGCCACGCTTGCGCCCTCCACACGTTCACCAGCAAAGGGGTTGGCGTGGAGCTTGCCGATGCCCGTGCACACGATTACAAAGGCTATAAGCGCCAGCGTGGCAGCGCCAACCTTGGCCGCCCGTCCGAGCTTCTTTTTGCGCGAGTCGTCCAACGCCCAAACCATCCTTCCTGGTAGTCGGTGCTCTGCCAGACCTACGGGGCCTCAGGGCATCCCGTGTTGGAACTGCCTTACTCCTTGTCCCCGTACGTAAACAGCACGGTCTTGCAATCCTCGCAGATGTGGGCCCTCACGTGCACGCGATGACCGGACTCGATGGACGTGATCTTGACGAATCCCGGCGCGTGCTTGGCGTTGTGGAAGACGCCCGGGACTTCGTCGGCAAAGCTGAAGGCGCCATCCTTGGAGGTGAACAGGTATCCGTCTCGCATCTCCTTGTTGCAGGTGGGGCAGTTCATAGGTGCTCCTCACTTTTGTGGTCATGGCGCTTCGTGTGTTATGTGCATACGTGTTGGGTAGACTGTGTTCAGTCTACTACCAGAGGGGAGATTCCCATGTCAGAAAACCAGCCAAAGGACCTCGTAATCGTGGGCGCCGGCCCCGCTGGGCTTTCCGCGGCCATCTACGCCACGCGTGCCAATCTCGACTTTGTGTGCCTTGAGCAGTCCAACGTGGGTGGTCAGGTCATCGTCACGAGCGACATCGACAACTACCCTGGCGTGCCCAAGACCACGGGCTTTGACCTCATAGACGCCATGCAGCGCCAGGCCGTTGACCTTGGCGCGGACATCCAGATGGACGACGTCACCTCGGTCGAAAAGAGCTCGGAGACTGGACTGTTCACGGTCCACGGCGCCTCGCAGGACTATGTCGCCAAGACCGTCATCGTCGCCTCGGGCGCCACGCCGCGCCACGCCGGCTTTGCTGGCGAGGAGGACTACGCAGGTCGCGGCGTGAGCTACTGCGCCACCTGCGATGGCATGTTCTACCGCGGCAAGCAGGTCTTTGTCGTTGGCGGCGGCAACTCCGCCGGCGAGGAGGCCCTGTTCCTCACGCGCTTTGCCGACCACGTGACCATGGTGGTGCGCAAGGATCACCTCCGCGCCCAGGCCGCCGTCATCTCCGAGCTCGAGGCCAATCCCAAGGTCGAGATTCGCTACCTCACGAGCATCACCGAGGTCGGTGGGGGAGACCTGCTGAGCTCCATCACCTTCCGCGACAACGAGACTGGACAGACGACGACCGAGACCTTTGGCGAGGGCTCCTTTGGCGTCTTTGTGTTCGTGGGTCACAACCCAGCCATCAGTATGCTGGGGGACCTCGTGGAGCTCGGCGACGGAAACGCCGTTGTGGCCAATGAGGACATGTCGACCAAGACGGAGGGCCTCTTTGTGGCGGGCGACGTTCGTCTCAAGCCGCTTCGTCAGATCGTGACGGCTGCCTCTGATGGTGCGATTGCCGCCACGAGTGTCTCGGCGTATCTGGGTCATCCGGTGAACGGCTAGGTCTCCTACGACTTAGTTATGTAAAGTAACCACCTCCTTCTGGCTCCATGGTGGGCGAGAGGGAGGTGGTTTTTTGGGACTCAAGAAAGTATCGACCGCTTGCATACTATTGTCGCCCGTTGCCATGGGAACGCGTTGACGACCAATTAGTACTCATTCAAGATGGACTTAGTAGCATGTTTCTCATTGGCGACATTAGATTGAAGAAGTCAATCGTTCCGTGAAGGGAGCAAGCGCATGATTAAGAAAGTAGCCGTTTCCTGCGCCACGCTGTTGCTTGTTCTGACGGCAACACTTGTCCTCAGTGCCTGTGTCGGGGTCAAGAACATCTCAGATGTCGACTATTCAAAGGAACCGATCAACGTTCGTGACGCGATGATCAAACACAAGGGACTTTGGTACGGAATCTCAATGTATGACCCAAATGATTCGTCGAGCATCAAGGAAAAGAAGGACTATATAGTTAACTTCGTGTTTGACGCTGATGGCAACGGCAATGTCACGACATATGCCGCTACGTCGGCAATTTACAATTCTTCGCAGGCATACAAGAGCATGGACCCCAGCTTTAAACCTGTCTGTATGCGACTTGGCGACATCTGCGACAAGTCGGACGAACAGATCCTCGCCATGGTCAAGGATAATGACAAGAAGGGTTTTGACCAGGTCAAGGAGCTCTATACGAAGTCCGGCTCTTCGGAGCTGGCTTCTCAGTTTGACGGCAAGGAGTATGAGGAGCCTACGCCACAGCCAGCCACCTTTAGCAAGGACGGTGACAAGACTGACAATTTGTCTGTTAAGCTGCCCAACTATTATGTGATTGTTGGCGGGCCGTCCGAGACCTCAATGGCCCTCGAGGTTGACAAGGCCAATGACTATGCCTTTGATGTCGGGGATACGTATTTTGGTGGCATCTCATACATTTGCTGTCGTATAAACAATTACAACCCTGAGACCTATAAGGGATTTGTCTATAAGCGCGCAGAAGCCTAGTACCATGTTCCTTGTTGGAATAGTTATGTAAAGTATATTGCCTTAGATGGCTAGGATCAGAACCTTCATCGTCTGACTCAGGTGTGCGCGGAGACCAGAAGCACACGTGCATGTGTAATATCGGTACCGTGCGCACCTCTTTGCTCTTGTCGACAAGAGCCTGTGGCTGATGCGAGGTCGCTGAGTGAAGGTCAGTGGGTCTGGTTGTGCCAAAGGCCTAGAGCGACTTGGCCGAGGCGCGAGTCGCGGCCTGTCAAGCGCAGAATCGAATCAAATTGGCCTCTAAGACCGCTTGAGAGGACGATACACGCTTAGGCATTACAAAACCGCAGGTAGAATAGGGTATTTTCGTACGAGGCCACAGAATGCGATTTAAGGCCTTTAAATTCGGTACCCCTAGTGGGAGTAGGGCCAAAATGGCCAAATTCGGCCTCTATTTGCCTCGATTGTTCCATAAGCCCGTCGGTTGGCATGACAAGTCGTATCTTCCATATCAAGTTTGTCGGAGAGTCGCGACGTCCGGACATGAACCCATGAGACCCACGAGAAGCCATGGGCTCGGGGTGCTCTGACGTGAACGAAGACGGCGTGCGCAGAGTGCGGGCGATGCACGAGTTTAGGACGAGACACTAAGTGCGGGTGACAAGATCGTGCGTTGGCAACTTGTGGCCGAGCGTGAAAAGTCATCGCGGGAGACGATGTTCCCCCTACAGCTCGATTCTATCTAAGTCTGATAATATATCTTACGTAAAGTAGACAGATATGCAGCTAAAGGTAGGCGTAGCGCGTTCTCCCCAACCAAATCAGACCAAAACAGAAAGAGACCGGCGGGAATCCCACCGGTCTCTCAGGCTTGCTATGTCGTCACCTCTTAGTAGGTGCCGCCGCCGTAGAACGAGTAGACGCTCGTGATGCAGACGGAGCGGCCGGGCGAAGGCGCGTGGATCATCTGTCCACCACCGATGTAGATGCCCACGTGACCAGAGTGCGGGAACACGAGGTCGCCCACCTCAAGCTGGTCCATGGAGGTCTTCCAGGAGCCAGTGGACTGCAGGCTGTCAATCATGGCGTAGGTGGTACGGCCACGGGCATAGCCGTAGCAGTAGCACACGAGGCCGGAGCAGTCGAAGGAGCTGGGGCCCGTCGCACCGTAGACGTAGGGAGCGCCGATGCACTCGTAGGCAGTGCCAAGGCCGCCGCCGCTGGCGCCGTAGCTCTGACCGCCGCCGGAGTAGCTGTAGCCGGAATCGCCGGAGTCGTCGTTGCCCGTGTCGGCGTTCTGCTGTCCCCCGCCGTTGTTGCCGCCGTTGCCACCGTTGTTACCGCCGTTGTTGCTGTTCACGGCGTTCATGGCAGCCTGGGCGGCGGCGTTGGCGGCAGCCTGGGCGGCAAGCTCGGCCTGGACCTCGGCGTCGAGGTTGTTGTAGTAGGTCTGAGCCTCGGCGACCTTGGACTGATAGGTGCTTACCTGCTGCTCAGTAGAGGCAACAAGCTCCTCCTGCTCGGCCTGCTTGGTCTCGAGCTCGCCCTTCTCGGTGGCAAGCTGGTTCTCGAGGGTGCGGACCTCACCAATTGCCTGGGCATCGGAGTCGGCGACCTTGTCGGCGTAGTAGATACGGCCGATGAGGTCGGACAGGCTCTGGGAGCCAAACACAAGCTCCAGCATGTTGGTGCCACCGGTCTTGTAGGAGCTCCTCATGCGGCCAGACAGCGTCGTCTTGGCCTCGTCGAGGTCCTCCTGAGTCTCGGTGATCTGCTGAGTCTTGTTGTCAATCTCGTACTTGGTCTGCTCAAGGTCAGCAGACGCCTGGTCGAGCTGGCCCTCCAGGCCGGAGAGCTCCTCGCCCAGTGAAGCGAGCTGAGAAGCGGCGGCAGCAAGATCTGCCTGCTTGTCAGCATAGGCGGCCGTGCACGGTGCAAACGGAGCTGTGAGCATAAGCCCTGCCGTGACTGCGGCCACTGCCTTGTGGCGTAGATTCATGACGATAACCTCCTTGGTCATTCCGTCATACTCTATCAGGTTGGCGATGAGGGTGCCAGATACTAACCTGAAAGCATGGGTTCATGACACAAGTGATACATAAGCGCAGGTACAGGGCTTAGTCGTACTTCACAAGTGTGAAGACTTCCTGGTTGAAGTATTCTGCGATAGCCTCGCGGGGGTTGAGATAACCAAGCTCGACCAAGAACGCGAAGCCCTCTATGGTGGCCCCTGCCTGCTCCACCAGACGACCGCAGGCGATGCCGGTGCCAGAGGTGGCAACAAGGTCGTCGACGATGAGCACGTGATCCTCGGGCGTGAGGGCGTCCTTGTGGATGTGCAGGGAGGCACTACCATACTCGAGGTCGTAGTCCTGATCGTACGTCTCGCGCGGCAGCTTGCCAGGCTTGCGGGCAGGTACGAACCCGGCATTGAGGCGGTAGGCAATGGGGGCGCCCACAAAGAATCCGCGGGCCTCAGATCCCATGACCTTGGTAATGCCGCGTCCCATGAAGTGGTCGGAGATCGTGTCGATAGCCGTGGCGAAGGCCGCGGGGTCGCTGAGCATCGGCGTGATGTCACGGAAGACGACACCCTTCTTGGGGTAGTCAGGGATGTCGGCGATCAGGTGCTCGTAGTCGTAGCTGGACACGTTGGTTCCTTTCGTTAGTTTGCCCGTCTATATGGTAGCTGAATGTCGCGCGTTACGCAGGAGTGGACTCGTTGTCCCCTACCCCCTCATCTCCGGTCGCATCGGCGCGACCGAGGACCTTACGACGGATCAGCGCGTCAGAGACGACGTTGGTGAGCATGAGCATGCTGTTGAAGGCCTCGGCGAACTCGCGCCGGTCCTCCTTGTTCGACTCGGCCCGCTTGCGCAGCGCTCCCAGTGCTTGCTCGAAGGTCGTAGACTCGCGATTGGCGGCGATGACGTACTGACGCAGGTTCTTTGGCCCCAAGCCATAGCGGCCCAGCCCCATCGCTGCGGTGATGAGGGCAAAGTCGTGCCCGTCAACCAGGTCGCGCCCGTGCGGGGACCGCTTGAACTCGATGATGCCCACCTGCTCCAGTTGGCGTACGAACGAAACGGGAACGCCAAGCTGGTCGGGAATGGTCTCGAGCGGGTGAAGCCTCTCGGCGACGGAAGCATCCACCTGCGAGGCGGCGTTCGATGCCATGATGTTGTCCATGGCCACCGACGTACTGGCGTCAGGATTGTCCAGCTTCTCGCGGATGACGGACAGTGGCAGGAACCTGGTCTTTTGCAGATAGAGAATAGTCTCGAGTCGCTTTACGTCGCGTGACGAGAAGAGCCTGTATCCGCCAGGCGTTCGCGCTGGGTTGAGCAGGCCCTCGTCCTCGAGGTAGCGAACCTTTGAGATGGTAAGGTCGGGATACTGCGGTTGCAGTCGCCGGACGACCTTTCCTATGGTCAGATACCCTGCGTCAGGCATGCGCGTGGGCTAGATGCCCGTGTTGATACGGCCACCGCTCGCAGCGTGGAACACCATGCGGAAGGTGCCGATCTGCACCGTGGAACCGTCCTGGAGGAGCGCCTTGTTGACGATCGCGCCGTCAACCCAGGTCCCATTGAGCGAGCCGAGGTCCTCCACCGTGGCGGTGTCGGTGCCATCGCTGGCCAGCTGGATGCGCGCGTGCTTGCGCGACACGGTCATGTCGTTAAGGAAGACCGAGTTGTTGGGATCGCGACCGAGGGTGACCTCGGGTTCGTCAAGCTCGAAGGTCATGCCGGTCTGGGGCCCCTTGACAATGGAGAGCGTGGGGCACGAATGACCCTGTGCGGCATTGATGTCGGGTACGGTCTCGTCAGCGGACGGGACGCGGAAAATGGTGGTCGCATC